>NZ_JAPIVJ010000006.1:0-195900 GCF_054182245.1 Komagataeibacter sp. NFXK3 | reverse complement strand
ACGACCAGAGCAGGCGGCTGCGTGGCCATGAACTGCATAAACTGCTGACGACGCAGCTTTTTGCGAAACATCACCTCGCCCGCACGCGAAGCTCCATGAACCTGGAAAATGTTCTTTGCCAGATCAATGCCTATCACTGTATCCTTCATCTGCCGTCCTTTCGCGCAGTCGTTTCTTCCAACGACCATTCTGGCACATTGCGATGCCGTGCGGGGAGGACGGCAACCACCCCATCTCACAGAAGTTCCCTGACGCCCGGATTACTCATCGGGCAACAGGCTACCGGACCATAGTTTCCCGATGAACATGCCGCAATCCATCTCCTGCATCACAGACACCTTTATTGCGGTGGGCGCCAATCTACCGCGCGAAAGTGGTGAAACTGCGGCCATGACCTGCCTGTGGGCGGTGGATGAACTCGCCCGCATCCCCGGCCTTTCGGTGGTGGGCGTCTCGGCGTGGTACGAGAGCGCGCCGGTGCCGCCTTCGGGCCAGCCGCCCTATGTGAACGGAGTCGTGCGCATGGCGGGCGATGTTGATCCGGCCTGGCTGCTTGGCCAGCTCCACGCCATCGAGGCCGCGGCCGGGCGCAGGCGCACGGTGGCCAACGCCGCACGCCCGCTTGATCTTGACATCATCTCCATGGGTGCGCTGGTGCGCGCGGCGCCCGACCCCATCGTGCCGCACCCGCGCGCAACGCAGCGCGCCTTCGTGCTGCTGCCGCTGCGCGATGTCATGCCCGACTGGCGCGACCCGGTGACGGGGCAGGGGATCGACGCCTTCCTGCCCGGGGTCGCGGGGCAGGAAATCCGGCGCATGGCGGAGCCGGAGCGGGCCTGAAGCGCCGCATAAGGCTTGCATCACGACAGGCGGGGGCGTAATAGGGTAAATTCTTATCAACACACCTATTTAACAACCGGAGTTCAGGCCTGATGGCACGCGTCACTGTCGAGGACTGCGTTGAGCGGGTTCCCAATCGTTTTGAACTGGTGCTGCTCGCAGCCCAGCGTGCCCGCGCCCTGTCGCGCGGCGAGGAAATGACGATTGACCGCGATAACGACAAGAACCCCGTTGTCGCCCTGCGCGAGATCGCGGACCAGACCATTAACCTCGAGCAGATCCGCAGCGACCTCGTGCGCTCGCTCGCCCGCGCGCCCGAGCCCGAGCCTGCCGATGAGGAAGTGGTCGACCTGATCCCGACCGAGCAGAACATCTTCGGCCTGCAGGATGTCTCGGCCGAGGAAGAAGCCCGCCATTCCACCGGCGGCATGTCGGCTGAAGAACTCGAGGCATCGGTTGAGTCGGCCCTGAGCGGACGGGGCCGTTAATTTCTGGCGAAAGGGTCGAAGGTGACTGACCCGACCGGCTCGGAAACCACATCTTCCTCCCTGCCCGTGCCTGCCACGGGCGGCGTGGCTGCCCCTGCGGCCACCCTTCCCGCCCGGCATGAGGGCGGGGAGCGCGTCCTGTCCTGCGAGGGGCTGATCCGGCGCATCCATGCGTATGACCCCGCCGCCGATGCGGAACTGATCCGCAGGGCCTTTGCCGTGGCCCAGGCTGCCCATGCGGGCCAGGCGCGCGATAACGGCGATCCCTACATCACCCATCCGCTGGCCGTAGCCAATATCCTGGCAGGCTTCCATCTCGATACCGCCTCGATCGTGACAGCGCTCCTGCACGATACGGTGGAAGATACCGGGGTGACCCAGAAGCAGTTGCGCGAACAGTTTGGCGATACGGTTGCCGAACTGGTCGATGGCGTGACCAAGCTCACACGGCTCGAACTCCAGTCCGACCGCACCAAGCAGGCGGAGAATTTCCGCAAGCTCGTGCTGGCCATGTCGCGCGATATCCGCGTGCTGCTCGTCAAGCTGGCCGACCGGCTGCACAACATGCGCACGCTGCATTACGTGCAGCGCATCGACCGCAGGCAGCGCATCGCGCGCGAGACGATGGAGATCTACGCCCCCCTTGCCGGCCGTATCGGCATGGACAAGGTCAAGGTCGAGCTCCAGAACCTGTCATTCGCCGCCCTCGAGCCCGAGGCGATGGCCACGATCCGCGCCCGGCTCAACTACCTGCGCGGGCAGGGCGCCGATGTGATCGAGGAGATCCGCCGCGAACTCCAGGCCCTGTGCATTGATGCCGGGCTGGAGGGCGTGGAGGTGACGGGGCGCGAGAAGACGCCCTATTCCATCTGGGAAAAGATGCAGCGGCGCAATGTCGCCTTCGAGCAGCTTTCCGACATCATGGCCTTCCGCATCATCGTGCCCTCGCGTGAGGCCTGCTATATCGCGCTCGGCGCGGTGCATGCGGCCTATCCGGTCATTGCCGGGCGGTTCAAGGATTATATCTCTACCCCCAAGGCCAACGGCTACCAGAGCCTGCATACCGGGGTCACGCTGCGCCATCCGCGCAACCAGAAGATCGAGGTGCAGATCCGCACGGCGGAAATGCACGACGTGGCCGAGAACGGCGTGGCCTCGCACTGGCTGTACAAGCAGCTGCCCGATGCGGCGGCCAAGGGCGCGACGAAGGGCGTGGTCTCGGGCCTGCGCTGGGTGCAGGACCTGCTCGACATCCTTGAGGATTCATCGGCCCCCGATGAGTTCCTCGAGAACACCAAGCTCGAACTCTATCAGGACCAGGTCTTCTGCTTTACGCCCAAGGGGCAGCTGATCTCGCTGCCGCGCGGGGCGACGCCGGTTGATTTCGCCTATGCGGTGCACAGCCAGGTGGGCGACACCTGCGTGGGCGCGCGCATCAATGGCCGCCTGATGCCGCTGCGCCACGAGTTGCAGAATGGTGACCAGGTCGAGATCATGACCGCGCGCGGCGGCACGCCCTCGCCCTCGTGGGAGCGGTTTGTCGCCACCGGCAAGGCGCGCGCGCGCATCCGCCGCCATGTGGCGCTGCAGCAGCGCGAGGCCCATCTGGAAAGCGGGCGCGTGGCGCTGGCCAAGGCTTTCCGGCAGGAAGGGGTGGACGGCTCGGAAAAGGTGCTCGATACCCTGCTCAAGGACCTGCGCCTGCAGAGTGTGGCCGACCTGTACGTGGCCGTGGGCAATGGCAACCAGTCCGCGCGCGAGGTGGTGCAGCTAGCCTACCCCGAGCTGCGCCGCGCGCCGCGCGCGCCGCGCATGGTGCCGGGCCTGTCCATGCGCGCCCCTGCGGGTGGCGCGCTGAGTGGCGGCGTGCCGGGGCGGCGCAAGCCGGCTGCGGGCGGCATGGCGCTTGCGGGCGTGGGTGCGGGCATGGCGGTGCATTTTGCCGGGTGCTGCCACCCGCTGCCCGGCGACCGGATCGTGGGCATCGTCTCCACCGGCAAGGGTATCACGGTGCATACGCTGGGCTGCCAGACGCTGGAAACCTTCGCCGCCACCCCCGAGCGGTTCATGGACCTCGACTGGGATTACGACCTGATCGCCCGCAACGCCACCGGCCACCATACCGGGCGGCTGAGCGTTGTCACCGCCAACGAGCCCGCCATGCTGGCCACGCTGACCAATATCGCCGCCAAGCATGAGGGCGTGATGATGAACCTGCGCATCGTCAACCGGCAGCTTGAATTCATGGAGATCCTTGCCGATATCGAAGTGCGCGACCTGCGGCACCTGACCGCCATCATGGTGGCGCTGCGGGCTGCCAAGGGTGTTGTGCAGGTTGAACGGGCAAGGGGGTAGTCTGCCATGCTGATCGGCATCGGCTCGGACCTGTGCGATGCGCGGCGGATCGAGACGGTCCTTGCCCGGCACGGCGCGCGCTTCATCGCGCGCGTGTTCACCGCGCGCGAGCAGCAGGCGGCGGCGCGCAGGCAGGGCAATGCGCGGCTGGGCACCTACGCCAAGCGCTGGGCGGCGAAGGAGGCCTGCGCCAAGGCGCTGGGCACCGGCTTCGCCCATGGCGTGTTCCATAGCGACCTTGGCGTGGAGAACCTGCCCGGCGGGCAGCCGGTCATGCGGCTTTCGGGCGGGGCGCTGGCGCGGCTTGAGGCCCTGCTGCCCGCAGGCCATGAACCCCACATATTCCTGACCATGACCGATGAGCACCCCTATGCCTTTGCCCAGGTCATGATCATGGCGGAGAAGGCGGCCACGGCCTGACGCCCTTCACGCTGCCCTTGGGCAATGCTTGACAGGCGGGGTGCGCGTGGGCTTGATCCGCACGTTATTCGTCCGGCGCAGCCTGTCCGGTCGATGCCAGAGCCGGATTGAAGATACAGACATGCCAATGGACGATAACAAGACAATTCTCTCGCAGGCCGAGCCCGAGCGTCGCTCTGGCGGGCTGCTCGAACTCGTGCGGACCGTAGTCATCGCCGGCGTGCTCGCTCTGAGCGTGCGTACGGTGCTGTTCGAGCCGTTCAACATTCCCTCCGGCTCCATGATCCCGACGCTGCAGGTGGGTGATTACGTGTGGGTGGCCAAATACAGCTATGGCTACTCGCATTTTGCGCTGCCCGGCGCGCCCAACCTGTTCGAGGGGCGGATTTTCAACAGCATGCCCCATCGGGGCGACGTGGCGGTGTTCCGCTTCACCAAGGATACCTCGATCGACTACATCAAGCGCATCGTGGGCCTGCCGGGTGATACGGTGCAGATGCGCGAGGGCAAGCTCTACCTCAACGGCACCGAAGTGCCCCGCGAGCCCGAAGGCGATTATGCCGCCATCGACGAGCACCGCACCCGCATGGAGGGTGACCGCTACCGCGAGATCCTGCCCGGCAGCGGCGGCCACGGCCCCGTGGCGCATGATATCCTGAAGCTGACCGATGAGGGCGGCAAGAACGACACGCCGGAATATGTCGTGCCGCCGGGCTACTTCTTCGCCATGGGCGACAACCGCGATGACAGCGCCGACAGCCGCTTCATGGGCGACGAGCCGCAGGACCTCGGCTTCGTGCCGATGGAGAATCTGGTGGGGCAGGCGAAGTGGATCTTCATGTCGGTCGATAACGCGCACCCGTTCTGGCAGGTATGGTACTGGCCGAGCGAGATCCGCTGGGGCCGCCTGTTCATGGGGGTGCACTGACCATGGAGGCCGAGCGCGTTCCCGTGGCCGAGATCAGGCGGCTGGAGGCGTGCCTGGACTACCACTTCACCCGCCCCGAACTGCTGCTGCGTGCGCTGACCCACCGCTCGGCAGCGCATGAGCGCAGTGGCAACCGCCGCACGCGCCTCAGCGTGGCCAAGCGCGGGGCGGGGTCGAACGAGCGCCTTGAGTTCATCGGCGACCGGGTGCTCGGGCTGGTCATGGCCGAATGGCTGCTCGAGCGCTTCCCTGATGAACAGGAAGGCGCGCTTGGCCCACGGCACGCCCATCTGGTCTCGCGCACGGTGCTGGCGCAGGTGGCCCATGAAATGAAGCTGCAATCGGCGCTTGACGTAGCCGAGCATGAAGCCCGCGCAGGCGTGCGGCAGATGGCCACCGTGCTGGCCGATGCGGTCGAGGCGCTGCTCGGCGCACTGTATCTTGATGGCGGGCTCGACCCGGCCCGTGCCTTCGTGCGTCGCATGTGGCGCGAGGCCATCATAGCCCAGGCCCGCCCGCCCAAGGACCCCAAGACGGCCTTGCAGGAATGGGTGCTCGGGCGCGGCCTGCCCCTGCCGCAATACCGTGTCGTCTCATCGGACGGCCCATCGCACGCGCCGCGTTTTGTCATTGCGGTCGATGCGCAGGGCAGGACCGGACAGGGCGTTGCAGGCAGCAAGCGCGCGGCTGAAAGCGATGCCGCATCGGACCTGCTGCGCCAGTTGGGCGTGGACAGCCAGGCCGCCACCACCACGAACCGTAAAGGGCAGGGACAATGACCGGCCAGGATACTGATCATACGACACGCTGCGGTTTCGTGGCGATTGTGGGCGCGCCCAATGCGGGCAAGTCCACGCTGCTCAACCGCATGGCGGGCACCAAGCTGTCCATCGTCAGCCCCAAGGCGCAGACCACGCGCTTTAGGGTGCTGGGCATTCTCATGCGCGGCACGACCCAGATGCTGCTCGTCGATACGCCGGGCATCTTCCAGCCCAAGCGCAAGCTCGACCGCGCCATGGTCGCCGCCGCCTGGACCGGCTCGGAAGATGCGGACATCACCCTGCTCATCGTCGATGCCCGCGCGGGCATGACCGATGCGCTGCACGCCATCGCCACCCGTCTGGCCGAGCAGAAGCGCAGGCTGTGGCTGGTGCTCAACAAGACCGACCTGGTCAGGCGCGACATGCTGCTGCCGCTCACGGCCCAGCTTTCCGCCATCCTGCCGGTCGAGCACGTGTTCATGGTCAGCGCGCGCTCGGGCGAGGGGGTGGACGACCTGCTCGACCGGATCGCCGCCGAGCTGCCCAAGGGCCCCTATCTCTACCCCGAGGATGACCTGACCGACCTGCCCGACCGCCTGCTGGCCGCCGAGATGGTGCGCGAGCAGGTGTTCTTGCAGACCCATCAGGAAGTGCCCTATGCCGCCACGGCGGAGACGGAAAGCTTTGAGGAACGCCCTGACGGCTCGGTGCGCATCGAGGTCACGATCTATGTCACGCGCGCCTCGCACAAGGCGATCCTGATTGGCGACAAGGGCAGCCGGATTCGCGCCATTGGCGAGAAGGCGCGGCGCGAACTTGGCCGCCTTCTGGACCGTAACTGCCACCTTTTCCTCAACGTGAAGGAACGCGCGGGATGGGACGAGGAGCGCGCCCGCCTGCGCGCCATCGGCCTGGATGACATTTCCTGAATCCTCAAAAGAGCGGCATCATCGGCTTGTGGGGGGGGGCATCCGTCTATATGACAGGGCATGGCCGGGCGGCCTGCCCGTCCCTAGCCCTGTTTGCCTGACCTGTCCCGAGGCCCAATGACCCAGCCCGTCAAAACCCCCGCTCCGTCATACAAGCGTGTTCTGCTCAAGGTGTCAGGCGAGGCCCTGATGGGGAGCGGGTCTTACGGCGTCGATCCGGCAACGGTTGACGCCATTGCGGTTGACGTGGCGGCCGTGGCGCGGACCGGGGTCGAGGTGTGCCTTGTCATTGGCGGCGGCAACATCTTCCGTGGTGTTGCGGCGGCGGCGCGGGGCATGGACCGCGCGCAGGGTGATTACGCCGGCATGCTGGCCACCGTGATCAACGCGCTGCTCATGCAGAACTCGCTCGAGCGCCACGGCGTGCCCACGCGGGTCATGACGGCCATTCACATGTCCTCCATCGCCGAGCCCTATATCCGCCGCCGCGCCGTGCGGCACATGGAAAAGGGGCGGGTGGTGATCTTCGCCGCAGGCACCGGCAACCCGTTCTTCACCACCGATACGGGGGCCGCGCTGCGCGCTGCCGAGATGGAATGCGACGCCCTGTTCAAGGGCACGCAGGTCGATGGCGTGTATTCCGCCGACCCGCGCAAGCACCCCGATGCCACGCGTTACGACACGCTGACCTACCGCGATGTGCTGGCCAATGACCTCAATGTCATGGATGCCGCCGCCATCAGCCTTGCGCGTGAGAACCGCCTGCCCATCGTGGTCTTCAACATTCACGGGCAGGAACCCTTCTCGCGCGTGATGCGGGGCGAGGGGCGTTTTACCACCATCGTGGCGGCGGACTGACGCACGCCGGATTGCCCGTGGCGCAGATGCGCCAGGCGATGGACTGATTATTAGGAGGAGGGCCACAGTGTCTGTCGATCAGAAAAGTTTGCTGGCGGATCTGACCCGCCGCATGGACGGCGCCATCGAAAGCCTGCGCCGTGATTTTGCCGGCCTGCGTTCGGGCCGCGCCAGCCCGGCCCTGCTTGAGCCGGTGCGCGTTGAGGCCTATGGCGGCGAAGTGCCGCTGACCCAGGTCGGCTCCATTGCCGTGCCCGAGGCGCGCATGCTGACCGTGCAGGTGTGGGACCGCACGCTGGTGGGGGCTGTCGAGCGCGCGATCCGCGACGCCGGGCTGGGCCTGAACCCGGCGGCTGATGGCCAGACCGTGCGCGTGCCCATTCCGCAGCTGACCGAGGAACGCCGCAACGAGCTGGCCCGCGCGGCCGGCAAGTATGCCGAGAACGGCAAGATTGCCGTGCGTGGCGTGCGCCGCGATGGCATGGACCAGACCAAGAAGCAGGAAAAGGCGGGCGACATCAGCGAAGATGACGTGAAGACGTGGTCTGACGCGATCCAGAAGCTGACGGACCAGTACGTCAAGCGCGTGGACGACCTGCTGGTCGAGAAAGAACGCGAGATCAAGCAGGTCTGACCCTTCCGTGCATCCTGCCCCGCTTTCCCTACCCCCTACCGCGCATGACTAAGGAGGACGATCAGGTTTTGTCCGGGTCAGATCATCCGGTTGCAGGCGCTGCGTGCCTGCCCGAGCATGTTGCCATCATCATGGATGGCAACGGGCGCTGGGCCAATACGCGGGGGCTGCCGCTGCTTGCAGGTCATCGCGCCGGGGCGGAGGCGGTGCAGCGCACTGTTACGGTCGCCATCAAGCGCGGCGTGAAGTGGCTTACGCTTTATGCCTTTTCATCTGAAAACTGGCGGCGCGCGCCCGGTGAGGTCGCCGACCTGACCGGGCTGCTGCGCTACTACCTGCGCCACAAGGTGGCCGAACTGTCGCGTGAAGGCGTGCGGCTGCGCATTATCGGCGACCTGACGCGCTTCCCCCCTGACATTCAGGAAGAAGCGCGGCGTGCCGAGCAGGTGACCATGGGCAATGACCGGCTGGTGCTGGTCCTTGCCCTCTCGTACGGAGGCCGGGCGGATATCGTGCAGGCAGCCGCCCGCATGGCGCAGGCCGTGGCGCGGGGCGATATCGCGGCGGACGAAATCGATGAATCCCTCTTTTCCAGCGCCCTGCTGACCGCAGGCATGCCGGACCCCGACCTGGTGGTGCGCACCAGTGGCGAGAGCCGCCTGTCGAACTTCCTGCTGTGGCAGTCGGCCTATGCCGAACTGGTTTTTCTCGACACGCCCTGGCCGGATTTTGACGAAGCGCATTTCGATACCGTGCTCGAGATCTACTCGCGGCGTGAAAGGCGATTCGGTGCAAGACCGGCGTGAAGGGGGGGCGGCTTCCGTTGCGCCAGTAAAATCAGGCAACTGGAAAGACCTGCGCGCGCGCGTGCTGTCGGCTGCGGTGCTGATACCGTGCGCCGGGCTGTGCGTGTGGTATGGCGGCCTGCTTTATGGCGCGATGATCGTGCTGGCCATGGCGGGCATGGCGGTCGAGTGGGCGCGCATGTTCGGCTTCGGGCTTGAAACGCGGCGCGGGCAGTTGTGCATGGCGTGGGCCGCGTGCATCGGCATTGCCGCGGTGGCCGGTCATTGGAGCGGTGCGCTGCTGGTTATGGCGGCGGGGCTGGTTCTTGGTCCGGCACTCGGGGCGGGGCAGCTGGCCATTGGCTGTGCCGGGCTGTCGCTGCTGTGGCTGCGCACCATGAGCGATCCGGGGGCGGGCGTGGTCCTGTTTGTCGTATCCTGCGTGGCGCTGAGCGATACCGGGGCCTACATGACAGGCCGCCTGTTTGGCGGGCCCAAGCTGGCGCCGCGCATTTCACCCGCCAAGACCTGGTCAGGCTCCGTCGGCGGCCTTGCCTGCGCGGTACTGGGCGGCATGCTGATCGCGAGCTTCATGCCCGCGGCCCAGCCGGGCGTGCTGTGGCGGGGCGCGGTGTTTGGCGGGGTGATCGCCCTTGCGGCCCAGGTGGGCGACCTGGCGGAAAGCGCGCTCAAGCGGGCGCGCGGCGTAAAGGATTCGGGCACCATCCTGCCCGGCCATGGCGGCCTGCTCGACCGTTTTGACGGGCTGCTGGTCGCGGCCCCCATGGCGGCCCTGCTGTCTTTGGGGGCGGCGGGACGGGCGGCTTTCTGGTATGTGGGCCAGCACTGAAGCCATGGTCCCGGTCATGGGACGTTTTGGGGAATAAGGTTGCAATGAAGACAGTTTCCGTTCTGGGCAGTACGGGCAGCATCGGCTGCTCCACGGTAGACTTGCTGCTGCAGGCGCCCGGGCAGTTCAGCACCGGCGCGCTGGTGGGCGGGCGCAATGTGGCCAGGCTGGCCGAGCAGGCCCGCGCTCTGGGCGCGCGCCGCGCGGTCATTGCCGATGAAACCCTGCTGCCGGAACTGGAAACCCTGCTGGCGGGCACGGGCATCGAAACCGCTGGCGGCCGCAGGGCCGTGATCGAGGCGGCAAGCCTGCCGGTTGACTGGACCATGGCGGCCATTACGGGCGCAATCGGCCTGGAACCCACGCTGGCGGCGGTGAAGAACGGCAATGCCGTGGCCCTTGCCAACAAGGAGGCGCTGGTCTGTGCGGGCGATGTCATGCTCAAGGCCGTGGCCGATGCAGGGGCAACGCTGCTGCCGGTCGATTCCGAGCATAACGCCGTGTTCCAGTCCATGGCCGACAAGCAGGCCGATGAGGTCGAGCAGATCATCCTCACCGCATCGGGCGGCCCGTTCCGCCGCGCCACGCTTGAGGAAATGGAAAAGGCCCCGCTTGAAGCCGCACTCAAGCACCCGACCTGGACCATGGGGGCCAAGATCACCATCGATTCCGCCACCATGTTCAACAAGGGGCTGGAACTGATCGAGGCCGCGCGCCTGTTCAACGTGACCGAGGACAAACTCGGCGTGGTCGTGCACCCGCAATCCGTGGTGCATGGCATGGTGCAGTATACCGATGGCTCCATCGTCGCCCAGCTTGGCTCGGCCGACATGCGCATTCCCATCGCCCACACGCTGGCCTGGCCCCGGCGCATGCCCACCAACTCGCCCCGGCTCGACCTTGCGGCGCTGGCGCGGCTTGATTTTGAGGCGCCTGATGAAGTCCGCTTCCCCGCGCTGCGCCTTGCGCGCGAATCCCTGCGCGTGGGCGGCGCCATGCCGGCCATCCTGTCAGGGGCGAATGAAATTGCGGTCGAGGCCTTCCTCAAGCGCGAAATCGGCTTTCTTGATATTGCCCGCATCGTCGAGGACGTGATGCAGTCCATCGGGCCGCAGCGCGCGGATACGCTGGAGGAAGTCCTGCACTGGGATGGCGAGGCCCGCCGTGTCGCCCGCCTGCGCACCGCTGCCCGCGCGGCTTGATGTGATTGTGGATGGTCACGGCGGCCATCGGGGGATAGCTTAGCATTCATGCATGATCTGATCCGGACCCTTCTGGCGTTCTCCCTTGTGTTGGGAGTGCTGGTCTTCATCCACGAACTTGGTCACTATCTCGCCGCGCGCTGGCGTGGCGTGCATGTCGAGGTATTTTCGATCGGTTTTGGCCGCCCGCTGCTGCGCTGGCATGACAGCGTGGGCACGGAATGGCGGCTGTGCCCGGTGCCGCTGGGCGGCTTCGTGCGCCCGCATGGATTCGAAGGCCCGGAAGACGCGACCGAGGAGCAGAAGGCCGCATGGCAGCCCGGCCGCACCTTCCATGACAAGCCGGTGGGCTCGCGGGCCATCGTGATCCTGGCGGGGCCGGTTTTCAATTTCCTGCTCGCCATCGTGCTGTTTACCGGCCTGTTCGCCACCGCAGGCCAGATCCGCGTGCTCACGCAGGTCGATGCGGTGACGCCGGGTGGCCCGGCGGCCGTGGCCGGGGTGGAAAAGGGCGACGTGATCACGCGCGTGGGCGACCATGCGGTGCGTGACGTGACCGACCTGCGCAATTTCGTGGGCGGCCAGGCGGGCGTGGACACCACGCTGGGCATTCACCGCAATGGCGGCGACACCACGCTGCCCGTCCATATCGGCAGCGTTACGGAAAAGGGCGGCACGCCGCACGGCCAGATTGGCGTGGCCTTCGCGGTTGAAATGGGCAAGCCGCAATCCCTGCCGCGCGCGTTTGTCTCGGCGGTGAAGGAGACGTGGGACGTCTCGGTCCAGACGCTTGACGGGCTGTGGCAGATGATTACGGGCAAGCACAGCACCAAGGATCTGGGCGGCCCGCTGCGCATTGCCCAGATGTCGGGGCAGGTGGCGCAGTACGGGGTGGCAAGCCTCGTTTCCTTCATGGCGCTGCTGTCGATCAACCTCGGGCTGATCAACCTGTTCCCGGTGCCGATTCTTGATGGCGGGCGGCTGGTATTTTATATTTTTGAGGCTATTCTGGGGCGACCGGTCTCGCGCCGGGTGCAGGAAGTCAGCTTTCAGGTTGGCTTCGCCCTCATTGCCGGGCTGTTCCTGTTTTCGACATTTAACGATCTGTCACATTTTGGGCTGTTTCAGTGGCTCGCCTCGCGCGCTGGACACGGGTAAGGTGCACTGAGTGATACAAGTGCTTGCACAGTGTGGTGTATATCGGATAGGTGCGCCACCAAGGCTGATACATGACAGGAAGGGAGCCGGCCCTCCATCCGGTCTTAATGCATGGCTGATCCGCATGCCGAGTGGTGAGGAATAGCGATATTGTCGAGTAAACGTTCAGCGCTGCTTGCGTCTGTCTGCGTTGTGCCGCTGTTCTGGACCGCTGGCGCCCACGCACAGGATGAAGCGGCACAGAACACGCCATTCGGCGGAGAGACGGCGCCAGGCGGCGGGGAAGATGCGCAGGCCCCGCAGGTCGAGGCGATCAGGCCCCCCCCGCTGGAGGACCCGATCGAGGCGGTTGACATCAAGGGCAACAGCCGGATCGAGACCAGCACCATCCTGTCCTACATGGTCGTGCAGCCCGGTGACCGGTTCAATCAGGATCTGCTCGACCGTTCGCTCAAGACACTCTACGCCACCGGCCTGTTCCATGATGTAACGCTCAAGCGCGTGGGTAACGTGCTCGAGGTGCATGTGGTCGAGAATCCGATCGTCAACCGCATCGTGTTCGAGGGCAATCACGCCGCCAAGGACGAGGACCTGACCAAGGTCATCTCGCTGCGCCCGCGCGCGGTCTACTCGCCGCAGGGCATCTCGGCCGACCGCCAGAAGATCCTGGGCGTCTATGCCGAGAAGGCGCGTTACGCCGCCACCGTCACCCCCCAGATCATCCGGCTCGCGCATAACCGGGTGGATGTGATCTTCCATATCAACGAAGCGCAGAAGACCCTGATCAAGAAGGTCACGTTCGTTGGCAACAGGTCGTTCAGCAGCGCGCAGCTCGCGGGCGTCGTTTCCTCGAAGGAGACGGCGTGGTACCGCTTCTTTGCCTCAAGCGACCAGTACAACCCCGAGCGCATCAAATATGATGCCGAACTGCTGCATCGTTTCTACCTGAAGAACGGCTTTGTCGATTTCCAGATCAAGAACGCCACGGGCGAACTCTCGCCCGACCGCAAGAGCTTCTACATCACCTATACGATGGAGGAAGGCCCGCGCTACCGCCTGAACAAGATGAGCGTGCAGTCCTCGCTGCGGCATGTCTCGGCGGATTCGATGAAGAAGTACATCTCGCTCTTCCATGGGCAGTGGTACGATGGCAGCGCGATCCAGCATAACGCCACCAACATGCAGGAAATGCTGCAGGGCAAGGGTTATCCCTTCGCCATGGTGCACCCCGAGATCGCGCGCAACCCCGAAAAGCGCACCGTCAACCTGCTGTTCGACATCAGCGAAGGGCCGCGGATGTATGTCGAGCGCATCGACATCAACGGCAACACCATTACCGAGGACAAGGTGATCCGCCGCCAGCTGCCCATGGCCGAAGGCGATCCGTACACCCCGCTCGACCGCAAATATTCCAAGATGATTCTGGAAGACCTCGGCTTCTTCAAGACCGTCTCGATCGACCAGACCCCGGGTTCCGCGCCGGACAAGGTCAACATCTCGGCCGATGTGGTGGAAAAGCCCACCGGCGAGTTCTCGCTTGGTGGCGGTTACTCGACCGACGCCGGCGTGCTCGGCAACCTTGGCCTCAAGCAGCATAACCTGCTCGGCACCGGCATCGATGCCGGCTTTACCGGCACGGCCGCGTATTACGAAGACCAGGCCGACATCTCGCTGACCGACCCGTATTTCCTCAACCGCAACCTCGTGGCCGGTATCGACATCTTCGGCATGCAGAACCATTACATGACCTATCAGAGCTATTCTGAAGGCCGGTATGGCATCACGCTGCGGATGGGTTATTCCTACAACAACCACCTGTCGCAGTCGTGGAACTATACGCTGACCGACCGGCAGGTGGACGATACATGGTCGGATTCATCATACTACGTGCATGATCAGTCCGGCTGGTCGCTGCTGTCGCAGCTGAGCACCACACTGACATACGATACACGCGACCGGCGGCAGCAGCCGCATAAAGGTTTCGTGGTACGTGTGGGTGGTGACTTCGCGGGTATCGGCGGCAACGAGCGCTACCTGCGTGGCAAGATCGATGCTGCCTACTACATTCCGCTCGACAGCATCATGGGCAACCATGAGTGGACCGTCAGCTTCCGTGGTGGCGCGGGCGACATCATGAACTGGGGCGGCGGTCGCAGCGACATCATCGATAACTTCTACCTTGGTGGTAACTCGCTGCGCGGCTTCATGGATGGTGGCGTCGGGCCGCGAAGCTACGCCATTCCCGCGCGTGACGGCAACCCGATGCATTCGCAGCAGGACTTCCTTGGTGGCCGGTTCATGTATACGGCCTCGGCGCAGGTGGATTTCCCCATTCCGTTCGCCTCGGCCATGGGCATCAAGGGGCGTTACTTCGTGGATATGGGTGGCCTTGATGGCCTGCGCGTGCGCCGCCGCTACACTTCCATGAAGGACTGGCCGAAATATACGCCGGTCTATGACGATACGCTGACGCCTGTTGTCTCGACAGGCGTGGGCATTGCGTGGAAGAGTCCGTTCGGTCTCGTGAATATCGATCTGGGTGTTCCCCTGCACAAGGGAACCAATGACAGGACCCAGCTGCTCCGCTTCGGCTTCGGCCAACAATTCTGAGGTGATAATGTTGCGTAAATCCGGCATCCGTCTGCTTGCCGCAACCGCTCTGCTCGGGTGGGGATATCAGGCCGTATCGAGCGCCCATGCGCAGGGAGCCGGCGGCAATGCCGGTTGGTTCGTGCCCAAGGCCGCGCAGCCCGCGGCCCATGCCCCCCAGCATGAGGCGGCGCCCCCCATGCCGCTCGCCGCCGCCCCGTCCGATACCGAGGAAGCGCAGTCCCAGAATCCGCCGATCCTGCCGCTGCCGCCCGTGCCCAAGGCGCCTGACGTGCCCAAGAGCGCACCGCCGCCCGCGCCCGTTATTGGCGTGATCAGCGTGCCGGAAGTGATGCGCCTGTCGAGTGCGGCCCAGCAGGCCGAGCGCGTGCTCGGCGCCCGGCGCGATGACCTTGCCCGTGAGGCGCAGAAAGAGCAGGCAGGCTGGCGCGATGAACAGCAGAAGCTGCAGGGCCAGGCGAAGACCATGTCATCCGACCAGATCCAGGCCCAGGAGCGCAAGCTGCAGGAGCGGGTCATGGCAGCGCAGAAGGATTTCCGCAACCGCAACCGCGTGATCCAGGAGGCGGCCCAGGTGGCGTTGGGCCAGATCGAGCGTGAACTGGTCCAGATCATTCGCCAGGTGGCCGCCAGCCGCAGCATGAACCTCGTCCTGCACCGTGAGCAGGTGGCCCTGAGCCAGGAGCCGCTTGACATCACGCAGCAGGTGGCGACCCAGCTCAACGCGGTGCTGCCCACCGTCTTCATCCCCGCAGCCGATGCCGACCCCGAAGTGCTGGCCAAATCGGGCACCATGCCCACCACGGCCGATGCCGACAGGCCTGCTACCGCCCCGGCGGCCGCTGCGCCCGCCAAGCATTAAGGTCCGTTTCATGACAGTGACGCCGGACAACATACCGGGCGATCCACGCTTCTTTGTCACGCAGGGGCCTTTCGGTCTGGCTGATCTGGCCCGGTGCAGCGGGGCCGAGCTGCGCGCAGCGAAGGAGGGGGACGGGACATGCCGGTTTACCGGCATAGCGCCCCTGCAATCTGCCACGCGCGCGCAGGTCAGCTTTCTTGATAACCGCCGTTACCTGCCCCTGCTTGAAGGCACGGGCGCGGGCGCAGTGATCGTGGCCCCCGCCTTTGCCGACAAGGTGCCCGCGCATGCGGCGGCCCTCGTGTCGCGCGCGCCGTACCAGGCATGGGCGCGCATCGCCACCCTGTTCTATCCCGCGCCGCCGGTGACCCCCGGCATTCACCCCAGCGCCGTGATCGGCACGGGCTGCGAGATCGATCCCACCGCCGCCATTGGCGCGTTTGCCGTGCTGGGCGAGCGGGTGCGCGTGGGGGCGGGGGTTGATATCGGCACCCATGCCAGCATTGGCGCGGGTGTCGAGATCGGCGCGCGTTGCCGCATTGGCGCGCATGTCGCCATCTCGCACGCGCTGCTGGGCGAGCGGGTGACCCTGCTGCCCGGCGCGCGCATCGGGCAGGACGGGTTCGGCTTTGCCGTAACGCCCGAGGGTTTCGAGAACGTGCCGCAGCTTGGCCGTGTCATCCTGGAAGACGGGGTGGAGATCGGCGCCAATTCCACGGTGGATCGCGGGTCGATCCGTGATACCGTGATCGGCGCGGGCTCGCGCCTCGACAATCTGGTGCAGATTGGCCATAATGCGCGGCTGGGGCGCTGTTGTATCGTGGTGTCCCAGGCAGGGATTTCCGGTTCCACCGAACTGGGTGATTTCGTGACCGTCGCGGCGCAGGCCGGGCTGATCGGGCACATCAAGATCGGTGCCAAGGCCCGGATCGGGGCGCAGTGTGGTGTCATGTCCGATGTGGATGCCGGGGCCGATGTGATCGGCAGTCCGGCGATGCCTTTCCGGGAATTCTTCCGGAACGTGGCCTTTCTGCGTCGCATGGCCAGGAAAACGACGCAGGATGGCGGCGGGGAAAAGGCCGACAGGGCCTGATCGCCAGACGTCATCAGATATTCAACCGGTAGGAGGCGCCTGGCCCGTCTGGTGGCAGGTTTTCCCTTCCTTACCGAACAAGTGGTTGGACGACGTGGATAAAGAAGTAGAGGCACTGCCAGCGGACGCCAAGCCCGCGACCCTGGAATCGATTGACATCATGCGGATCATGGAAGCGATTCCCCATCGCTATCCGTTCCTGCTGATTGACCGCATGGTCGATATCGTGCTCGGGCAGTCGGCGGTTGGCATCAAGAATGTCACGGTCAACGAGCCGCATTTCCAGGGGCATTTTCCTGCCCGCCCCGTCATGCCGGGCGTGCTCATCATCGAGGCGATGGCCCAGACGGCGGCAACCCTCGTGGTGCTGACGCTCGGCCAGGCCTTTGAGGGCAAGCTGGTCTATTTCATGACCATCGACGGCGCGAAGTTCCGCCGCCCCGTGGGCCCGGGCGACCAGCTGCACATTCATGTGGAGAAGGAACGCAGCCGCGCCAATGTCTGGAAGTTCAAGGGCGTTGCGCGCGTTGATGGCGTGTCCGTTGCCGAGGCGACATTCAGCGCCATGATCATGGGGTAATCCCGCAGGGAACGGGCCGCAGCGCGGCCCAAGGTTTGTGAAGCCACAGTTACTTGCGGGGATGGAGGCTATTCTGGCAGGAAGTTCATCTAACGGTACCCAACTGGATGAACGGCGTGACAAAGCGCCTGAAATCCATCCGTCATCCATTGTTTCCAGCCGGGCGCGCATTGGCAGCGGGGTCCGGATCGGGCCGTGGTGCACGGTCGGGCCTGATGTCGAGATTGGCGATAATGCCGAACTGATCTCGCATGTGGTGGTTGATGGCCATACCACGCTGGGCGCGGGGGTCGTGTGCTACCCGTTCACCACCGTGGGCATGGCGCCGCAGGACCTGAAATACAGGGGCGAGCCGACCGCGTGCGTGGTGGGGCCCCGCACCATCATCCGTGAAAACGTGACCATTCACCGCGGCACGGCCACTGGCACGGGCGTCACCCGCATCGGGCCGGACTGCCTGATCATGGCCAACTCGCATGTGGCGCATGACTGCACGCTCGGGCGTGGGGTGATCATCGTCAATAACGTGGTCATGGGCGGCCATGTCACGATTGGCGATGATGCCCGCATCATGGGGGCGGCAGCGCTGCACCAGTTCGTGCGCATCGGCCACGCGGCCCTTGTGGGCGGCGTGTGTGGCGTGGAGGCTGACGTGATCCCGTATGGCAGCGTGCTGGGCAACCGGGCGCGGCTGGTGGGGCTGCACTGGATCTGGCTGCGGCGCAACGGCGTGCAGCCCGATGAGATCCGGCGTATGCGCCAGGCCTTCCGCGGTCTGTACCCCAAGGCGGCGCATGCTACCGGCACCGTGTTCCAGACCCGGCTCGAGCAGGTGCGCAAGACCTATGGCGATGATGCGCGCGTGGTTGAAATTCTCGATTTTATCGCAGCTCCCAGCCATCGCGGGCTTGTGCGCGTGCAAAGCGGCGACATGATCGAGAGCGATGGCGCCTGAGCGGGAAGCCGCTCGGCCTGCGGGGCGGTGTGTCGGCATCCTTGCCGGTGGCGGCCCGTTGCCCGGCCAGGTGGCCCGTGCGGTAACGCAGGCCGGGGGGCAGGTTTTTATTGTGGGCTTTCAGGGGTTTGCCGAGCCGGATGTGATCGGCCCCTGGCCTCACCGCATGATCCGCCTTGCCGCGGCAGGTGAAATCCTGTCCGCCCTGCATGAACATGGCTGCCGCGACTTGGTGCTGATTGGCCCGGTGCGGCGGCCCTCCCTTGTCAACCTACGGCCTGATGCCACGGGTGCGCGCATTCTCGCGCGCATCGGCAAGGCCCTTTTCGCGGGTGATGACGGCCTGCTGGGCGCCATCGTGCGCGTGCTGGGCGAGGAAGGTTTCACCATTCGCGGCGCGCATGAATATCTTGCCGGTTCCGTGGCCCGTCAGGGCGCGATGGGGCGTCATGCACCTGATAAAGCCGCCCTGGCCGATATGGAACTTGGCCGCCGAGTGGTGCGCCAGCTGGGCGCGCTTGATATCGGGCAGGGCTGCGTGGTGCAGGGTGGGCTGGTGCTGGCGGTCGAGGCGCTGGAAGGTACCGACCGCATGCTCGAGCGCGTGGGCGCGTTGCGGCAACCCGACCGGCCGGGCGGCGTTCTGGTCAAAATGGCCAAGCCCGACCAGGAGCGCCGCGCCGACCTGCCCACCATCGGGCCGCGCACGGTAGCGGGGGCTGCGGCAGCGGGGCTGCGCGGCATTGCCATCGAGGTCGGGGCCACGCTGATGACCGATCCCGCTGCGTGCATTGCCATGGCGGATGAGGCCGGACTGTTCCTCGCTGGATTTGCAGGCGGGGACGCAAGAACAACCTGAAGGGACAGACACCAGTGGGAACCTACCTCCATACCATGGTGCGCGTGCGCGACCTCGAGGCAAGCCTTGCCTTCTACCACCTGCTGGGCATGCAGGAGCTGCGGCGCAAGGTGGTGCCGGAAGGCAAATACACTCTTGTATTCATTGGCTATGGCGACAATGTCGCAGGCCAGGCCGAAATCGAGCTGACCTATAACTGGGGCGTTGATGACGGCTATGACGTGGGCACCGGCTTTGGCCATTTCGCGTTGGGCGTGCCGGATGTGAAGGCGCTGGTGGAGAAGGTGCGCGCCGGTGGCGGCAAGGTCACGCGCGAGCCGGGGCCGGTCAAATTCGGCACGACCTTCATCGCCTTTGTGGAAGACCCGGATGGCTACAAGATCGAACTGATCGAAAAGCCCCACGCCTGATTACGGTCAGGGCTGGCGCGCGGGCAAAAGGCGGCGCATGGCGCTGAGTTCCTTCGTGGTGGCCTCGAGGGCTGCAATAATGTCGCGCGCGGCGGCCCGGGTGCGCTCATCCTTGCTCAGGGCCAGCGAATCCGCCCGCAGCATGGCAGGCGAGAGGTGGCCACGAATGTCGTGGATATGCCGCCTGAGCGCTTCGGTCATGGAAGTGGCGGAGTCGGGGGAGGGGCTGGACATGGAAATCATCCGGTTCGGGCTCAAAGGGCGGGCAGCATTGACGTTGCCCGAAAGCGGCAGTATAAGGCGCCGCTCGGGTCGTGCGCATGGTGCGGGGCCTGATGGAATTTATTCCGTAACCTGTCTGTCATTGTCAATCTGGGAGTGCCGTTGTGAAGCGCACGTATCAACCCTCGAAGCTGGTCCGCAAGCGTCGCCACGGCTTCCGTTCGCGTATGGAAACCGTTGGTGGCCGCAAGATTGTTGCAAACCGTCGCAGCAAGGGCCGCAAGCGTCTTTCTGCCTGAGGCAGGTGACGTCTTTACGTTACGGGCCTTCAGGGGCCTGCAACGATGAATGTCTCTACAAAGGGGCGGCTTGAAGTGGCCGATCAGTCCACGCGTCTTAAAAAACGCGCCGAGTTCCTGCGGGTCGCGGCCAGGGGGCGCAAGGCTCCCATGCCGGGGCTGGTGCTGCAGGCGCTTGAACGCGGTGATGCGGATGCCGCCCGCTTTGGTTTTACCGTTACCAAAAAAGTAGGTAATTCCGTCGTGCGTAACCGCGTGCGGCGGCGCCTGCGCGAGGTGGTGCGGATTCTGGGTCGCGAGCAGGCGCTTGAGGGCGTCGATATCGTGGTCATAGGCCGTTCTGGCACGCGGGGGCGGCGGTTCGAGTCGCTTCTGGCCGATTACCGCAAGGCCCTGAGCAAGGCCGGGGTGAAGGAAGGATCGTGAGCACGTCTTCCATCAGCCTGCCTGCCCATGTGCTGCGCGCGATGATTCGCGCCTATCAACTGGTGATCCGCCCCATCTGGGGCGCGCATTGCCGTTTCTCCCCTTCATGCAGTCATTATGCGCGTGACGCGATTGCCCTTCATGGGGCAGGGCGTGGCAGCGTGCTGGCCGGGTGGCGCATCCTGCGCTGCAACCCGTGGAACGCGGGCGGTCACGACCCTGTTCCGGGCACGGCCTGCGGCTGTGGCATGCAAAACAGTAAAAGTCTGGCGGGTCGCTGATGGATATCAAGCGTTTTATGGTGGCAACGGCACTGTCTGCCGTAGTGCTGGTCGGTTTCGAGTATTTCCTGCCACAGCAGAACCATAAGACGGTCGAGCAGCAGGCTCCCGCGCCAGCACCGGCGCCTGCTCCTGCCGCAGCCGATGCTGCTGCCACCCCTGCGGCTGACCAGGCGGCAAAGCCCGACGCGCCCGATCCGCGGGTCACGATTGATGCTGGCCGGGTGGCTGGCTCGCTTGACCTGCGTGGCGCGCGGCTCGATGACCTCGTGCTCAAGAATTACCATGAAACCGTCAAGGACGGCAGCCCGCTGGTGCGCGTGCTCGCGCCGCGTGGCGGTGAGCAGCCCAATCTTGTCGAAGTCGGCTGGACCAACATCAGCGGCGGTCAGGTGCGCGTGCCCGACGCCAATACGGTCTGGACCGCCGACCACGACAGGCTGACCGAGGCCCAGCCCGTGACCCTGAGCTGGGATAACGGCCAGGGCCAGGTGTTCCAGATCGCCATCGCCATTGACCCCAACTACATGTTCACGGTCACGCAGAAGGTGGTCAATCACGGGAGCGATGGGGTGTCACTCTATCCGTTCTCTCGTGTGGAGCGTGGCTATACCCCGGTCGAGACGGGCGGCTACCTGGTGCATGAGGGGCCGATCTCGGTCATTGACCACCGGCTTGATGAAAGCTCCTACAAGTCGCTGCGCAAGGGAGCCGTGCCGCCGGGCAACATCGCGTGGTCCAAGTCCGGCCAGGGTGGCTGGGCCGGCATTACCGACAAATACTGGCTGTCTGCCGTGATTCCGCAGCAGGATAGCGATGTCGCGGCCAATTACGCCTTCCTCTCGCAGGGCGGGGACAAGGGCATCTATGATGTCGGCTTTACCGCGCGCGCGCCGCTGGTTGTGGCGGCAGGCGGCGAGGCCAGCACCGAGAGCCATGTCTTTGCCGGCGCGAAGGAAGTGCCGCTGCTGGAGAAATACGAATCCAGCCTGCATATCCCCGATTTCTGGAAAGCGGTTGATTTCGGCTGGTTTGCGTTCCTCACGCGCCCCATTTTCACGGTGCTGGACTGGCTGAACACCATGCTGGGCAATTTTGGCCTCGCGCTGATGGCGTTCACCCTGCTGGTCAAGGCGCTGTTCTTCCCGCTGGCCACCAAGCAGTTCCATTCCATGGGCAAGATGCGCCAGCTCCAGCCCAAGATCAAAGCCCTGCGCGAGCGCTATAAAGACGACCAGATGGCGCTCAACCAGCAGATGATCGGGCTGTACAAGCAGGAAGGCGTGAACCCCGCCAGCGGCTGCCTGCCCATGCTGTTGCAGATCCCCGTGTTCTGGTGCCTGTACAAGGACCTGTACGTGACCATCGAGATGCGTCACGCGCCGTTCTTTGGCTGGATCCATGACCTCTCGGCCTTTGACCCGACAAACCTGTTCACCCTGTTCGGGCTGATCCCGTGGGATCCCTCGGTCATCTCGCCCATGCTCCAGCTTGGCCTGTGGCCGATGGCGTTCGGGCTGACCATGTTCATCCAGCAGAAGCTGAACCCGGCCCCTTCGGTTGATCCGGCGCAGCAGAAGATGTTCCAGTTCATGCCGATCATCTTCACCTTCTTCATGGCGCGCCAGCCCGCTGGCCTCGTGATCTATTATTGCTGGAACAACCTGCTGACCATGCTGCAGCAGACCGTGATCCAGCGCCGCATGAACACCAAGGCCGCCGCAGCAGCGACCGGCCAGGCCAAGCTGCCGGCCGGGAAGAAATGACCGCAGGGACCAACATGGTGGATTTCTCGACCCCAGCCCGCACGCCAGAGGAAATGGAACGCGACCGTGAGACCGGTCGCGTGCTGTTTGCCGGTGAATTCAACTTCGTGTTTGGCGCGCAGAAGCTTGGGCAGCTGCCCGACCCGATCCTGCCCGAGATCGCGTTTGCCGGCCGCTCCAACGTGGGTAAGTCCAGCCTCATCAACGCGCTGACCGGGCGCAGGGCGCTGGCGCGCGCCTCGTCCGAGCCGGGGCGGACCAAGCAGCTCAACTTCTTTGAACTTGCCGACCGCCTCACGCTCGTTGACATGCCGGGCTACGGCTTTGCCAAGGCGGCGAAGGCGGTGAAGGAAGACTGGCAGGGCATGATGTTCTCCTACCTGCGTGGCAGGCCCACGCTGCGCCGCGTGGTGCTGCTGCTTGACAGCCGGGTGGAACTCAAGGCCAGCGACGAAGAGATCATGAAGATGCTGGACCGCGCGGCCGTGACCTTTCAGGTCGTGCTGACCAAGTGCGATGTGCCAAAGCCGCCCGCGCTCGCAGCCAAGCTGCGCGAAGTGGGTGAGATCGTGCGCGCGCATGCCGCCGCCTTCCCCGATGTGCTGGCCACGAGCAGCACGACCGGAACCGGGATCGAGGAACTGCGGGCCGAACTCGCCCGCCTGGCCAACCCGGTCTAGGCCGCATGCGGGCCCGCCCCCGTGATGTGGCGGGGCAATGGATATGAAGCAGTCAGGAGCGAAGGGACCGTTCGGATGACAGGAACAGGATCGGCTGATCAGGACGCACAGGCACGCGCCGAGGTTCTGGCCAGGGCGCTGCCTTATCTGCGGCGCTATGCGGGTGATACGGTCGTGGTGAAATATGGCGGCAGCGCGATGGTTGACACCACGCTGTCCACCGCGTTCGGCCATGATATCGCCCTGCTCAAGCAGGTGGGCGTCAACCCTGTGGTGGTGCATGGCGGTGGCCCGCAGATCAGCGCCATGCTCAAGCGCCTGCAGATCGAATCCTCCTTCATCGACGGCCTTCGCGTGACCGATGCCGCCATGATCGACGTGATCGAGATGGTGCTCGGCGGCAAGGTGAACAAGCAGGTGGCGGGCCTCATCAACCGCGCTGGCGCGCTGGCGGTCGGCATTTCGGGGCTGGATGGCGGGCTGATCACCGCGCGCAGGCTCATCCGCCGCGCGCGGGAAAACGGCGTTGAAACCGATCGCCTGCTCGACCTTGGCTTCGTGGGCGAGCCCGAGCGCATCGACCCGCGCGTGATCTATGCGCTGTCAGGCTCGGGGCTGATTCCGGTCATTGCGCCAATTGGCAGCAGTGCGAATGGCGAGACCTACAACATCAATGCCGATACCGCTGCCGGCGCCATCGCGGGCGCGGTCAATGCCAGCCGCCTGCTGATGCTGACCGACGTGCCGGGCGTGCTTGATGGTAATGGCAAACTGATCCCCGAACTCACGGCCGAGGACGCCCGCAAGGGCATTGCCAGCGGCATGATCTCGGGCGGGATGATTCCCAAGGTGGAAACCTGCCTCGAGGCCGTCCGCGCCGGCGCCAAGGCCGCCGTCATTCTCGATGGCCGGGTGCAGCATGCCTGCCTGCTCGAACTCTTTACCGAAGCCGGGCCCGGAACCCTCATTCGCAGCGCATGATGCGCAGTGCCACGCGGGCTGGCGGGGCAGGGGAGTGCGTTGACATTCCCCCTGATCCTCCGCATGGTCCGCGGGCAGATTAATACAGGTTTGCGGCCATGACAGGCCGGGAAAACCAGCCCAGACAGGATTTTGCCGATATGACCGATACATCCCTCCAGAGCCAGATCGAGGCCCTGTGGGAGCGTCGCGAGACGCTGTCCACCGCCACGACCGGCGCCGACCGTGATGCCGTTGAAGCCGCCCTTCTGGCGCTGGATTCGGGCAAGCTGCGCGTGGCCACGCCGGGCGCTGGCGGCTGGGTGGTGAATGAATGGCTCAAGAAGGCGGTGCTGCTGTCCTTCCGCCTCAATGATAACCGCCTGGTTGAGGGCGGCGGCGCGGGCGCGCCGAGCTATGACAAGGTGCCGCTGAAGTTTGCTGGCTGGGATCAGGCCGCCTTCGCTGCCGCCGGTTTCCGTGCGGTTCCCGGTTCGATCGTGCGCCGCTCGGCCTTCATCGCGCCGGGCGTGGTGCTCATGCCCAGCTTCGTCAATGCCGGTGCGTATGTTGATAGCGGCACCATGGTCGATACGTGGGTGACGATCGGCAGCTGCGCGCAGATTGGCAAGAACTGCCACATCAGTGGCGGCGTGGGCATTGGCGGCGTGCTCGAGCCGCTGCAGGCGGCGCCCGTCATCATCGAGGATGGCTGCTTCATCGGCGCGCGTTCGGAAGTGGCCGAGGGTGTCGTGGTCGAGCGCGGCAGCGTGCTGTCCATGGGCGTGTTCCTTGGCGCGTCCACCAAGATCGTGGATCGCGCCACGGGCGAGGTCTTCATGGGGCGCGTCCCTGCTTACTCGGTGGTGGTGCCCGGCACCCTGCCGCCGCGCCAGGCCACCTCGACCGATGGCAAGCCGCTGCCGTCTCTGGATTGCGCCGTGATCGTCAAGCGCGTGGACGAGCGCACCCGCTCCAAGACCTCGATCAACGAGCTGCTGCGCGGCTGATCGGCAACGGAGGCACAACCTGATGGCGGATGATGGAATGGCTGGTCCGGAACAGGACCCCGGTGGCGTTGTGGCGCTGGCGCGCGCACTGATCCGCTGCCCTTCCGTCACGCCTGATAATGGCTGTGCCCTCAACGCGCTGGCCGCCGTGCTCGAGGGCATCGGCTTCAGCGTGACCCTGCTGCCCTTTGGCGAGGGGGCCGCCCGCACGCCCAACCTGTTCGCCCGCCTTGGCACGGGGCACCCGCATCTGTGCTTTGCGGGCCATACGGATGTGGTGCCGGTGGGTGATGCCACCTGGGCACATGACCCGTTTGGCGGCGAAATACACGACGGCATCCTGTTCGGCCGTGGCGCATGCGACATGAAGGGGGGCATAGCCGCCTTCGTCGCCGCCGTGCGCCTGTACCTGCAAAAGACGCCAAGGCTCCAGGGCACGATCAGCCTGCTGATTACGGGCGATGAGGAAGGCCCTGCCACCAACGGCACCGTGCGTGTGCTGGAATGGATGCAGGCCAACGGGCAGATCCCCGATTTCTGCGTGGTGGGCGAGCCCACCAATCCGGGCGGGATGGGCGAGGTCATCAAGATCGGGCGGCGTGGCAGCCTGAACGCCTGCATTACCGTGCATGGCGCGCAGGGGCATGTGGCCTACCCGCACCGGGCGGATAACCCCATTCACCGGCTGCTCCCCCTGCTTGGCGAACTGACGGCGGCCCCGCTTGACGCGGGCAGCGAGTGGTTCGAGCCCTCAAGCCTGCAGGTCACCAGCCTTGACGTGGGCAATACGGCAACCAATGTCATACCGGCACGCGCGCAGGCGCGACTCAACATCCGCTTCAACGACCTGCATACCGGTGCGGACCTTGCAGGCTGGATCCGCACGGTGGTGGCCCGGCACGCGCCCAAGGCGGATGTGGCGATTGCCATCAGCGGGGAATCCTTCCTGACCACGCCCGATGCCCCGGTCGAGGCCCTGCGCCGGGCCGTGCGCGCGGTAACGGGCCATGTGCCGAAGCTGGATACCGGGGGCGGCACGTCTGATGCCCGTTTCATCAGCCGCTACTGCCCGGTGGCCGAATTCGGCCTTGTCGGGGCCAGCATGCACAAGGTGGATGAGCATGTGGCACTGGCCGACCTGAAGCAGCTGACGGCGATCTATTCTGGTTTTCTTGAAAAGGTAATGGGCTAATGTCCGATCGCGGCCCCTCTCAGACCCCGAACGCATCAGGGTTTGGCGGTATTCTCAAAGGCATGATGCTGCTGGGACGGGGTCGCGCGGAGGGAATCGTCTATTTTGGCAATACGCGCGATTCCGTGCTCGCGGCCCTCGCCCCCCGGCTGGCGATGTGGCTGGTGCTCGGCGGCCTGACGCTGGGTGCTGCCCCGCAGGCCATCAGTGGTGTCAAGGTGCTGTTCGCGCTGTGCCTGATCCTGCTGCCTGCGGTCGTGACCAACGCACTGGCCCGCCACTGGAAGCGTGAAGGGCTGTGGATGCGCTATATCACCGCGACATGGTGGACGGACTGGGTCACCCTGTTTGTCGGCCTCGTGGTGGCGCTGCTCATGGCGCTGGCCTCGCCCAAGCTGCTGCAATCAGCGATGGGGGCGGGCATTCTCAACGGCGTTGAGTTTGGCTACAGCCTGTGGCTGACCTGGTACGTCGCCCGCGTGGGGCTGCTGCTGCGGCGCGGGCAGGCGGTATTGCTGGTGGTGGCCATTCTGGGCAGCCTCGGGCTGCTGGTTGCCGCGACGGGGCTGCTTTCTCCCCACCAGCGGGCATGGCATGATTTTTTCTACCCGCTCATGGTCCAGCAGGCGCAGCCGCATCAAGGTACTGTCTGAAAAGTCAGGCCCGGTAATATCCTGGAAAATATAAAAGCTTTGGGTGCCGCCTTTTTTCAAAAAGGCGGCGTTCTTTGAAGCTTTCTTATGATTGCCGGCTGTTTCCTGAGCTAACTTTTCAGACAGTCTCCTGAAACCGGGCTTTACCGGCTGAAGGGATTGTCCTCATAGCTCACCGCCGTCAGGCACAGCCCGTCTGGCGGGGCGGTGGGGCCTGCGGCGCGGCGGTCGCGGGCGGCAAGGGCCTCGGCCACCCGTTCCGGCTCCCAGCGGCCTTCCCCCACCATCTTCAGGGTGCCGACCATGTTGCGCACCTGATGGTGCAGGAAGGAACGGGCCGCGGTTTCAACCACCACGTATTCACCCTCGCGGCGTACATCGAGCCGCTCGAGCGAGCGCACGGGGCTGCGCGCCTGGCAGGCCGAGGCACGGAAGGACGTGAAATCATGCCGCCCGAGCAGGCAACTGCCCGCACGCTGCATGATGTCCACATCCAGCGGGGCCTTGATGTGCCAGACCCGCCCTTCATCAAGCGCAGGGCGTGATGAACGGTTGAGGATACGGTAGCGATAGGCGCGCGCGCAGGCGGAAAAGCGGGCATTCCAGTGCGGCAGCACCGGGCGCGCCATGAGCACCACGACGGGGTGGGGCTTCATGTAGAAATTCAGCCCGTCGCGCACCGTGGCACTCGACAGCGTGACATCGGCGGGAAAATCAAGATGCGCGACCTGTCCCGCAGCATGCACGCCCGCATCGGTGCGGCCTGCCGTGATGCTGCGCACCGTGCGGCCGCCGGTCAGGTTGCGCGCGGCGCCTTCCAGCAGTCCCTGCACGGATACGAGATCCTCCGCCGACTGGCGCTGCCAGCCCACAAGGCCCCGTCCGTCATATTCGAGCAGCACGGCCCAGCGGCAGACGGAAGGCGGGGCAATGTCATCAGGGCGGATGGTGGGAATGGCGGGGAGCGGGGGCGTGGTCTCGGTCATTGGTGGGTCACGCCCCGCCCAGCCGTGTGCCAGCGGCCACGGCCTGCCCGCGCAGGAAGTCGGCGGCCTCCATCATGCCCCGGCCGGGGCGTTGCAGGCGCGTAATGCGCAGGGTCGTGCCCCCGCCGCATGCCACGCGCAGTGTGTCATCCACCACCGTGCCGGGTGTTGCCTGCGCGTTGCCCTGCGCCACGCCTGCGGCCCCGATCTTGATCACCTGCCCGTCCAGCGTGGTGAACGTGCCCGGCCAGGGGGTCAGCGCGCGCACCTGCCGGTCGATTTCAGCGGCAGGACGGGTCCAGTCAATGCGGCCGTCCTCGCGGCTCAGGCGCTGCACATAGGTCACGCCGGTTTCAGGCTGGGGGGTGCCGGGGTGGGGTGGCTGCGCCAGCACGTCCACGATCAGGCGGCCGCCCATGGCGGCAAGGTCATCATGGAGCGTGGTGGCCGTGGTGTGGTCGGTCAGCGCCACATGGTCGCGCAGCAGCATGGCCCCGGTGTCCAGCCCGGCATCCATCTGCATGATGGTCACGCCGCTTTCGCTGTCGCCGGCCAGGATGGCGGCCTGTATGGGTGCTGCCCCGCGCCAGCGCGGCAGCAGGCTGGCATGGATGTTCAGGCAGCCGCGCGCGGGCGCATCGAGCATCTCGACAGGCAGGATCAGCCCGTAGGCCGCGACCACGGCGGCATCGAGCTTCAGGTCACGGAAATGGGCATGTTCTTCCGCATTGCGCCGCAGCGAGAGCGGGGTACGCACGGGAATGCCCAGTCCATCAGCGGCAAGATGCACCGGCGAGGGGCGCAGCTTTTTGCCACGGCCCGCAGGCCGGGGGGGCTGGCTATAGACGGTAACGATGTCATGCCCGGCCTGATGCAGGGCGCGCAGGGCGGGCACTGCAAAATCGGGCGTGCCCATGAAGGCCAGTCGCATGTGGTGTGGGTCCGTTCTGTCTGGGCCGGAACCCTTGGCGTGACAGGTCGGGTTCCGGCGGCGGCGGTGATCCGCGCTACGCACTCAGTGCTTGAGGCGCTGTTCCTTGGCCAGGCGGCGCATGATCATGTTGCGCTTGAGGGTGGAGAGATGATCGACGAACAGGATGCCCTCAAGGTGGTCGATCTCGTGCTGCAGGCAGGTGGCCAGCAGGCCGTTGGCCTCGAGTTCGTGCTTCTTGCCCTCCATGTCCTGGTAGCGCACGCGCACGGCCTCGGGGCGGATGACCTCGGCATACTGGTTGGGCAGCGACAGGCAGCCTTCCTCGCGCACGGCCATGTCCTCGGTCTCGGCAATCACCTCGGGGTTGATCAGCACGAGCGGGTTGCGGGCCTCGCCCTTGTCGGACACGTCCACAATGGCAAAGCGCATGCCAAGCCCCACCTGGGGTGCCGCCAGCCCGATGCCGGGGGCTGCGTACATGGCGGCGAACATACGGGGGATGGTGGTGCGCAGGTCGCCCATGTCCTCGGGGCGGACAAGGCGGGTTTTCTGGCGCAGGACCGCCTGGGGCGCGACCAGGATCGGCATGGGGGTCGCCTGAGCGATGACATCATGATCAATCATAGATCGCCATTTAGCGTTTCCGCCCGCGTGATGCCAGTGGTGATGCACTCAAAATGCACCGGCGCGGTACGGTCTGCTCCCTTGTGCATTTCTATTATTCTCCCATATCGTAGGGGAACGGAGGGCGGATGCCGTTTCGGGTCCGCTTTTTCCGTTTCCTGTCTCGCTCACAGCAGAGGAGGCCGATTTGTCGGGAAGAGTTTTCGGGTCGCCCATGTTCCTTGGGTTCGACCATCTGGAGCAGATGCTTGAACGGGCATCAAAGAATGCATCGGACGGGTATCCGCCCTACAACATAGAGCAGGTGAGCCCCACCACGCTGCGCATTACGCTCGCGGTGGCGGGGTTCGTGATGGAAGACCTGCACATAACGCAGGAAGACAACCAGCTTGTCATACGTGGCCGCCAGAGCGACGACGGGCAGGGGCGTATTTTCCTGCATCGTGGCATTGCGGCGCGGCAGTTCCAGAAGGCGTTCGTGCTGGCCGAGGGAATCGAGGTTGGCGGCGCGTGGATGGATAACGGGCTGCTGCATATCGAACTCGCCCGCCCGCAGCCGGAAGTACGTGTGCGCAAGATCGAGATCGCCCGCGCCCCGCGGGTCAGCCCGCCCGCCTCGCATGATCGTGTTGCGCCGGTGGTTGATGTGCCCGCCGGGCGCAAGCAACGTGTTGTCAGGGTGATTGACGAGGACTGACCCGCGCAATCAGGGGTTCCCCGTTGCGATGCGGAGACGAAGGGTGATGGAGACCCTTCATGATGCAGGAGATGACGCCATGAGAGTTACGACACGCAATGGCCGGGTGCTGCTGCAAGGCGAACCGGCACAGCAGCCCACAACCAGCCCCCACATGATCAGCACGGGCGAACTGCGCGGGCTGGGCATGGAAGCGGTGGCCTATATCCGCGCAGTGCAGGTTGAGGGCGAGGATGCCTTCGCCATCCATGCCGCTGATGGCACACCCCTTGCGGTCGCCGAGGACCGCGATGATGCGGTCAATGCCATCATCCAGCACGACATGATGCTGGTACCGCTGCACTAGCACCTGGTGCATGCTCCCTAAACAGATGGCCCTGCTCCCCTCTTTGGGGGCAGGGCCATTTTGCGTTGGGGGGGCAGGCCCGCAGGGGGCCTGCCAAGGAGGATCAGTTGGGGCGCAGCGAGGGGTCGAGCCAGCCGATATTGCCGTCAGGGCGGCGATAGAGCACGTTTATCGTCTCGGTCTTGCTGTTGCGGAAGAGCTGGATCTGGCTGTCGGCCAGGTCAAGCCGCATTACCGCCTCGCTCACGCTCAGGGTCGGGATCTCGGTCGGGTGCTCGGCAATGATGGTGGCGTAGGGGCCGGTTGCGGGCAGCGCGCTGTCCTCGTCCTCGCTCGTTACGTCATCTTCCGAGGTGGAAAGGGCGGGCATGCCGGGCCGCAGGATATAGCCGCGCCCGACTTCGGGCACCTGCTGGCGGGCTTTCTGGTGGCCATGCTTGGTGGCCTTGCGGTGGTAGCGGCGCAGGCGGCTTGCAATATGCTCGGCGGCATCATCAAAGGCCGAATGGGCATCGGCGGCCTCGCCTTCGCCGCGCAGGGTCAGCCCGCGCGTGGCATGGAGGTTGATGTCGCATGTAAAGAACGAACGCGCGCGGCTGAAGGTGACGCGGGCTTCCATGGCCTGTCCGAAATATTTTTCCGATATGCGGTCCAGATGGGCGCTTACCCTGTGTTTCAGGGCATCGGACAGGGCGATCTGCTTTCCGGCGACACTGATATGCATAAGGGGCAACTCCTTACATGGTCGTAACGCGGTGGCTTACGGGCAGAAGGAATACGTGCTTTGAGCGAATGGCTATGAATTTAAGGGGACGATCCTTCCCGTAAGGCCTGCGTGCGTGTGGCTGCTGCGTCGTGCCCGTGGGGCACATGACAGCGAACGGATGTATTTGGGCATGGTTGCCCCCTCGCTGTCCATGCTTTCCTTGCATGCGGGAGCAGTGCTTTTTTTTGCGCCTGCCCCTTGCGTAAAGCGTAACGGATACAGGGGTGGCCTGACGGACGGATGAGAGCCGTTCTGGGTGAGGCTTTTTTCAAAAAGCTTCGGTCAAAACGCCGCCTTTTGAAAACAGGCGGCGCCCGGAAACTTTCATCAATGTGTTTAAAGGGTGAATTTCTCGCCCAGATAGACGCGGCGCACGTCCTCGTTGGCCACGATTTCCTCCGGCCGCCCCTCGGTCAGCACCTGCCCGCTATGCATGATGTAGGCGCGGTCGATCACTTCCAGCGTCTCGCGCACGTTGTGGTCGGTAATCAGCACGCCAATGCCACGGTCCTTGAGATGGGCCACGAGGTCGCGGATCTCGCCCACCGCGATGGGGTCGATGCCGGCCAGCGGCTCATCAAGCAGGATGTAGTGCGGCTGGCTGGCCAGCGCGCGGGCGATTTCAAGCCGCCGCCGCTCCCCGCCCGAAAGCGCGAGCGAGGAGGAATGCCGCAGCCTTGTGATGCCGAACTCGCCCAGCAGCCCGTCAAGCATGGTCTGGCGGCGGTCGGGGTCGGGTTCCACGATCTCGAGGGCGGCCATGATGTTCTGCTCGACATTGAGCCCGCGGAAGATGCTCGACTCCTGCGGCAGGTAGCCAATGCCCATGCGCGCGCGGCGGTACATCGGCAGTTGCGTGATGTCCGCGCCATCGAGCGTGATGGTGCCCATGTCGGGCCGCACCAGCCCCACGATCATGTAGAAGCTGGTGGTCTTGCCCGCGCCGTTGGGGCCGAGCAGGGCCACGGCCTCGCCACGCTGCACCTGCAGCGACACGTCACGCACCACCTGCCGCTTCTTGTAGCTCTTGCCAATGCCGCTGGCGATCAGCCCGGCCGAGGGCGCGGGAATGGGCAGTTCCGTGGGGTCGGGGCTGTCGGTCGGGGGGGTCATGTTCATTTGCCTTGTGCCTTGCCACCTTTGCCTGCCTGGTTGGGAATGACCAGGCCACTCACGCGCGAGCCGGGGTTGTCGGTCAGGGTCGAGATATCGGTATGCAGGTTCACGATGGCCGACGTGCCGCTGACCTGATTTTCCCCACGGGTGATATGCACGTTGCCCACCAGTCGGGCAATGCCCGTATCCGGCACGTACACGCCGCGATCCCCGGTTATGGTCTCGGTGCGGGTGCGGATGATGATGTGGCCGAACGCATCGACATGGTCCATCGTGCCCGCGCCGGGCGAGGGCTTGTCATCCGCCGCCGCGTCCTCCGGCGTGGTGGCGTCGTCGGGCAGCGGGTTCTTGCCGTTGGGGTGGGTCTGGCGCCATTCCTTGCGCTTGTTGCTGCGCTCGGGCTTGGGCTTGTCGTAGCCCACCAGCACGTCGGCACGGATCTGGCGGCCATCATTTGTGGTCATGGTGGCGTTGCCGCGCGCGACCGACATGTGCTCGTGCGAATGATATTCCAGTACGTCGCGCGCGGTCAGGATATCCTGCGGCGCGGTCATCTTCAGGTGTTCGCCGGTCATGACCAGGATGGCCTGATCGACGTCATACACGGCATGGTCGCCCCAGGCCTGGTCATTGAGGTTGAAGGCATGCACGTGGCCAATCGCCTCAAGGCGGTAGACCTCGCTCGACCCGCCGGATGAACCGCCATCGCCCGCCGTGCCGCCGCCGGTGCCATCGCCCTGCCCATTGCCCTGGGCCGTGCCCGCGGGGCCGTTGGCCGGGCCATTGCCGGGTGCGCCGATGGGGTCGGGCCGGTCAGGAATGGGCAGGTCCTGCGGCAGCACGTCGGATGGGGTGGCGAGGTTCGTATCCACGTCCGGGTCGCTGGCGGCGGCCGTGGCGTCGGGCGTACTGGCAGGCGCTGGCGTGCTGGTGGCGCCAGCGGGGGCGGGCGTGTCATCCACGATATGGGGCCTGCGCGTCTCGGGCGGAGGGGCGACGCCAAGATGGGCGGCCAGCGGCGCGTCGGGGCCGGGCGGCTTGCCTGCGGCCTGCGCGCCCGGTGTCGCGGCCGTATTCGTGCCGGGCGTGGCCTGTCCCGGCGCGGGGGTGGTGGCGGCCTTCTTGCGGTAGAAGGCGATGAGCTTGTCGGCGCGCACGGTCACGTCGCCACGGATGGCCTGGGCGCGGTCATAGGCGGTGACGGTCTGCGCGTTCTGGTCCCAGTCGAAGCCGCCTGCTGCGGTGACATTGATCTGCTGACCATGCGACATGTCGAGCCCCTGCGCCATGGCGGGGGTGGCTGCCACCAGTCCGAGCAGGACGCCGCCAAGCGGCAGGTGAGGGAAGAGGCGCGCCATCAGTTCGATCTTTCCGCTGCATTGAGGATCATGCGGCCCGGACCGCGAAACAGCATGATGCCACCGCGTGTATCCACCATGCCGCCGCGCGCGTCGAGCACGCCCACCGGGCCTTCGGCATGGACCCAGCTGTCGGTTACGATGATGTTGTGGCGCATGTCGACATCGGCGGTGGGGCTGAGCATGAGGGTTCCGTCATTGCGATAGAGGGTGACGTCACGCGTCAGGTCCAGCAGCTGGGTGTGCTGCATATACACGCCGTCGCGCGCGGTCACATACAGCCAGTTGCCGTTATCGGTCAGGGTGTCGGCTGCGGGGTTGCTCAGGTCGATGCGCTCGGGGTCGACCTGGCGGGCCTCGTCGGCGGTGATCATGTAGGGGCGGCCATGTTCGTCCAGCCCGCGATAGGTGGGGTTGAGCATGCTGCCGCTTTTAACGCGCACGCGGCTCATCTGCGCCATGGTGCCGGTATGCATGATCACGGCGCGCTCGACGGCGGGCCATGCGGCGATCGAGCCCAGCAGCACGAGGGCAAGCAGCGGCAGCATCCACTTGGCCGAGCGCATGATGGCCTGCCGGCGGGCCTGGTCGGCCGCATTGGGCAGCAGGCGCGTGCGCGCGCCCTGGTCGAATATGCTGCGCTGGCGCTCGATATCGGCGGCGCTGCGGGCATAATCCTCGCGCTGGATGGTGTTGGGATCGGTGTTGTCGTCCCTGTCCTCGGGGCGGTCGGTCATGCAATGCCCGCGCGCAGCAGGTCGTGAAGGTGAAGGATGCCCACCGCGTGCCCCCCTTCATCAAGGGCGAAAATGCTCGAGATCGGGCGCGGGCGGTCGTTCATGACCCGCAGCGCCTCGGCGGCCAGCAGGTCGGGGCCGATGGTCTGGGGCGTGGGGTTCATGATGTCAGCGGCAAGGGTGTGGTCGAGGTCGCGGCCCAGGGCCAGGCGCAGGTCGTGGTCGGTAATCAGGCCGAGCAGGCGGCCATGTGCATCCACCACGCCCATGCAGCCAAAAGCCTTGCGGGTCATCTCCACGATCACGCGGCGCAGTTCCATGTCAGGCGGGCCAAGGGGCATGCTCTCGCCTGCATGCATCAGTTCGCACACCCGGCGCAGCCTCGTGCCCAGCCGCCCGCCGGGGTGGAAGATGCCAAAGTCACTGGCGCTGAAGCCCCGGCGCTGGAGCAGCACGATGGCCAGCGCATCGCCCAGCGCAAGCTGCATGGTGGAGCTGGTGGTTGGCGCGAGGCCAATGGGGCAGGCCTCGGGCGCATGGGGCAGCAGCAGCACGATATCGGCCGCCTGCGCCAGCGTTGAGCCCGCGCGCGCGGTCATGGCGATGAGCAGCAGCCCGAAGCGGCGGGCATGCGAGATGATGTCGGCCATTTCCGCCGTCTCGCCGGAATTGGATATGGCCAGCACCGCATCGCCCTTCTGCAGCATGCCCAGGTCGCCGTGCGAGGCCTCGGCCGGATGCACGAAAATGGCGGGCGTGCCGGTCGAGGCAAGGGTGGCCTGGATCTTGCGCCCGATATGGCCCGACTTGCCCATACCGGTCACCACCACGCGCCGGTTGCCCGACCAGATGCCTTCGACCGCCGCGATGAAGGCCGCCCCCAGCCCGCCATCGCCCTCTTCCATTGCAGCGATCATGGCCTGCAGCCCGGCGGATTCGGCGCGCAGCACGGCACGGGCCTCACCCAGCATGCGCGCGTGCTGGGCCGTGTCATCGCCCGTGGTGGCGGAGGGAGGGGAAGGGGGGCTGCTATTCATGCACGATCTGTATCGGTCTGAATGGGTTCCCGGTCAAACCGGGCATGGGCCATCAGGCGGCCCGATGCGCGAAAATGTCAGGATCCTCGTAACCCAGTATATCAAGCCGCGCGCGCGTGGGCAGAAAATCGTAGCAGGCCTGCGCCAGTTCACGCCGCCCCTCGCGGTGCAGCAGGGCTTCGAGCTTTGCCCACAGGGCATGCAGGTACAGCACGTCGGATGCGGCATAGGCAAGTTGCTCGGGCCTGAGCACGTCCGCCCCCCAGTCCGATGACTGCTGCTGCTTGCTCAGTTCCACGCCCAGCAGTTCGCGGCACAGATGGGCCAGGCCGTGGCGGTCGGTATAGGTGCGCACCAGTTTTGAGGCGATCTTGGTGCAGATGGCGGGGGCGACCGTAATGCCCAGCGTGTATTGCAGGATGGCCACGTCAAAACGGGCGAAATGCATGAGCTTGGGTAGGGTGGGGTCGGCCAGCACGCGCACGAGGTTGGGGCAGTCGGCCGCCTTTGCGCCTTTGGGCATCTGCACCAGGTGGGCGTGGCCATCGCCGCCGGAAAGCTGCACGAGGCACAGCCGGTCACGGTGCGGGTTCAGGCCCATCGTTTCCGTATCCACCGCAACACTGCCACTGAAGGTGACATGCGCGGGCAGGTCGCCACGGTAGAAGTGAATGGCGTCGGGTGATGGGCTTGTGGCCATATGTGAAATGCTCCGTCACGCAATTGAATTCACGGTGGCAGGTCTGCAACGCAACCGCAAGCGGGGCAGTCCGTTGTGTCGTAACGCCTGTCTGTGCCCTGGGCGGCCAGCACCGTGAGTGATGTGTTCGGGGCGGTTTACACCAATTCCGGCTGCGGAACAGGCAAAAAGATAACGGGACAGGCCCGTGACGGGCTGTCCTGATCGCCCCCGGAGGGGAATGCTATTCAGTTTTGAGAGATGGTGCCCAGAAGAAGACTCGAACTTCCACGACCTTGCGGCCACAGGTACCTGAAACCTGCGCGTCTACCAATTCCGCCATCTGGGCTCAGAGGCTCCCCAGCGGAGGCCGCCGGGGTGGTGTGAGCGCTGTTTAGTCCGGCCTGCGGAGGCGGTCAACAGGGGAAATGCATTTTTTTGAAACCAGGCGCATTTTTTTCGTTCCGTGGTCCGGCGCAGGCTGCCTGGCATGGCGGCGCAAACGAAATGGCTGGGAAGCCGTTTGCAAAAGATGCGAGAACAGGAGCCGGAAAACGATATGGATCACGGGCAGGAGCAGGCCATGGCGCGCAAGGTGGCAACGGTATTTGGCGGGAGCGGATTCGTGGGCCGTTCCGTGGTGGGGCGGCTGGCGCGGGCCGGCTACGTGGTGCGCGTGGCAGGCCGCACGGCGGCGCATGCCACGACCCTGCGCATGCTGGGTGACGTGGGGCAGGTGGTGCCCGTTGTCGCCTCCATCACCGATGAGGCCGCCTGCGTTGCCGCCATCGAGGGCAGCACGCTGGTCATCAACCTCGTGGGCATCCTTTCCCCCCACGGGGCGGCAACCTTCGAGGCGATCCATGTGGCGGGTGCGGCGAGGGTGGCGCGTATCAGTGCCGCCGCGGGCGTTGCGCGGCTGATCCATGTCTCGGCCATTGGCGCGGATGTGGGCAGCCCCTCGGCCTATGCCCGCAGCAAGGGCGAGGGCGAGGCCGCCGTCAGCCGCCACATGCCGCAGGCGATCATTGTCCGGCCCTCGCTCATTTTTGGCGCGGAGGGGGCCATTCCCGCCATGTTCGCCCGCATGGCGCGTTTCATGCCGGTGGTGCCGGTGTTTGGCCCGGCCACCCGCTTCCAGCCCGTGTGGGTGGGGGATGTGGCCGAGGGCATGCTGCGCATCGCCACCAGCGAGGGCATGGAGGGGGCGATCTTCGAGTTTGGTGGCCCCGTGGTCATGACCATGCGCCAGCTCGTGGCCTGGGCTGCGCGGTGGGGTGGGCATCCGCGCCCGCTCATCGAGGTGCCGCGCTGGCTCGCCACCCTTCAGGCCGGCGTGCTCGAGCACCTGCCGGGCAAGCTGCTCACGCGCGATCAGGTCAGGCTGCTTTATGTCGATAACGTCGTGGCCCCCGGCGCCCGCACACTCGAGATGCTGGGCATAACACCCTCGCCCATGGATCTGGTGCTGGACTGATTTCCGCACGGAGGGGAGAATTTCGCGTATTTCTGGTCTTTTCCTGCATTAAGGTCAGTACTGCTGTCTTTTCTTTGGGCAAGGCGTTGCGTAGGTCATGTGCGAACTACCGGGCGCGCATGCCGTGCCCGACGCCTTCCTTCCATATGCAGACCAGGGGCAGACCGATGGCCGAGCGCATGCTGAAATTCGTCTCCGTGGCGCAGGAGCAGCCCGACAAACGGCCTGCCGAGGCGCGCCGCCAGGACTTCAACGAAATTTACGATGAGTTCGTGCCCGCCAAGGCCGAGGCGCAGGCCTCGCGCTGCTCGCAGTGCGGCGTGCCGTTCTGCTCGGTGCACTGCCCGCTGGGCAACAACATCCCCGACTGGCTGATGATGACGGCGGCAGGGCGGATGGAGGAGGCGTATGAACTGTCCTCCGCCACCAACACCTTCCCCGAAATCTGTGGCCGCATCTGCCCGCAGGACCGCCTGTGCGAAGGCAACTGCGTGATCGAGGAAGGGTTCGAGAGCGTCACCATCGGCGCGGTCGAGCGCTACATTACCGATACCGCCTTCGATAATGGCTGGGTCAAGCCGGTCAGGCCGGTGGCCGAGCGCGACGAGAGCGTTGCCATCATCGGTGCCGGTCCCGGTGGCCTTGCCGCGGCCGTGCAACTGCGCGAGCAGGGCTACCAGGTGCATGTCTATGACCGCTACGACCGTATCGGCGGCCTGCTGATGTATGGCATCCCCGGCTTCAAGCTGGAGAAGGACATCGTGCTGCGCCGGCACAGGCTGCTGGTGGAATCGGGCATCCAGTTCCATCTGGGCAAGGGCATTGGCGATACCGACGGCGAGGACAGCATCGCGTTCTCCACCCTGCGCGCGCGCCATGATGGCGTGCTGATCGCAACCGGTGTGTACAAGTCGCGTGACATTGGCGGCCCCGGCGCGGGTCTGGGCGGCATCGTGCGCGCGCTGGATTACCTGACCGCCTCCAACCGCGTCTCGCTGGGCGACAGCGTGGCCGAATATGACAGTGGCGCGCTGAATGCGGCGGGCAAGTCGGTCGTGGTCATTGGCGGTGGCGATACGGCCATGGACTGCGTGCGCACTGCCATCCGGCAGGGGGCGAAGTCGGTCAAATGCCTCTATCGCCGCGACCGCGCCAACATGCCCGGCTCCGTGCGCGAGGTGAAGAACGCCGAGGAAGAAGGCGTGGAGTTCGTCTGGCTCGCAGCCCCGCAGGCGTTCGAGGGCGAGGGCAATGTGAGCGGCGTGCGCGCCAGCCGCATGAAGCTGGGCCTGCCCGATGCCTCGGGCCGCCAGTCGGTCGAGCCGGTGGAGGACAGCGCGTTCACGCTCGAGGCTGACCTCGTGGTCAAGGCGCTCGGCTTTGACCCCGAGCCGCTGCCCACGCTGTGGGGCCAGCCGGAGCTTGAGGTCTCGCGCTGGGGCACGCTCATGGTCGATCGCAAGAGCTTCATGACCAGCCTGCCCGGCGTGTTTGCCGCAGGCGATATCGTACGCGGGGCCAGCCTTGTGGTGTGGGCCATCCGCGATGGGCGTGATGCGGCAGCGCAGATGCACGCATGGCTAGAGGAAATGACGGCGGCACAGGCCGAGGTGGCGGAGTAAGCATGATGGATCAGTTCGAAAACCAGTCCACCGATTTCGTGCAGGAATGGCGCGGCAATGCGCAGGCCATCTCCGGCCTGTACACCCCCGCCGATGAGCATGATGCCTGCGGCGTGGGCATGGTGGCCGCTCTTGACGGCAAGCCGCGCCGCGACGTGGTGGAAGCGGGCATCGCAGCGCTCAAGGCCGTGTGGCACCGGGGTGCGGTCGACGCCGATGGCAAGACCGGCGATGGCGCGGGCATCCATGTCGAGATCCCGCAGGATTTCTTTGCCGACGCCATTCATGCAGGCGGCGCCGAAAGCGGCGTGGACAGCCAGATCGCGGTGGGCATGATCTTCCTGCCCAAGACCGATATCGCAGCGCAGGAGCGGTGCCGCCAGATCATCGAGAGCGAGATCCTGGCATTCGGCTACAGCATCTATGGCTGGCGCCAGGTGCCCATCAATACCGACTGCATTGGCGAGAAGGCCAACGCCACCCGCCCCGAGATCGAGCAGATCCTGATCCGCAACCTGCCCGGCAGCGGGGAGGAAGAGTTCGAGCGCGACCTGTATGTGATCCGCCGCAAGATCGAGAAGAGCGCGATCGCCAACCAGGTCGACCTGTATGTGTGCTCGCTGTCGTGCCGCTCGCTCATCTACAAGGGCATGTTCCTTGCCGAGCACCTGACCGAGTTCTACCCCGACCTGCTCGATCCCCGCTTTGTCAGTCGTTTCGCCATCTATCACCAGCGCTACTCGACCAACACCTTCCCTACATGGAAGCTGGCCCAGCCCTTCCGTCGGCTGGCCCATAATGGCGAGATCAACACCATCTCGGGCAACGTCAACTGGATGAAAAGCCACGAGACGCGGCTGGCCGACCCCATCCTTGACCCCTACATGGATGACCTCAAGCCCGTGGTGCAGGCGCAGGGATCGGACACGGCCTGCTTTGACAACGTGTTCGAGCTGCTGACCTTCGCCGGCCGTGACGCGCCGATGGCGCGCTGCCTGATGATTCCGGCAAGTGTTGGCGGCAACTCCGCCATGCCGCAGCGCCACAAGGACATGTATTCCTACTGCAACGCGGTAATGGAACCGTGGGACGGCCCCGCCGCCCTGTGCGCCACCGATGGCCGCTGGATGGTGGCGGGTCTTGACCGCAGCGGCCTGCGCCCGCTGCGCTACACCCTGACCGAAGGCGGCCTGCTGATCGTGGGCTCCGAGACCGGCATGGTGAAGGTGCCCGAGGCCGAGATCGTGAGCCGTGGCCGCCTCGGGCCGGGGCAGTCGCTGGCGCTGGATCTGAAAACCGCGAAGCTCTACAGCAATGAAGAGCTGCTTGATGAGCTGTCGCAGCGGCAGGACTTCTCGGCCTGGGTCAAGCGCACGCAGGAAATCTCGAGCATTGTCCGCCCCGATGGCAGCGAGCCGGTGCTGTACGGGGCCGAGATGCTGCGCCGCCGCCAGCTTGCCGTGGGCCTGACGCTCGAGGACCTCGAGACAATCCTGCAGCCCATGGTGGAAAACGCCGCCGAGGCCATCGGCTCGATGGGCGATGACACGCCGCTTGCCGTGCTCTCCTCCCGCTACCGGGGGCTGGCGCATTACTTCCGCCAGGCCTTCAGCCAGGTCACCAACCCGCCCATCGACAGCCTGCGTGAAACGCGGGTGATGAGCCTCGTGACCCGCCTTGGCAACCTTGGCAACATTTTGGAGGAAAACGAGAGCCAGTGCGACCTGCTCCAGCTTCCCTCCCCGGTGCTGACCACGGGTGAGTTCCAGGCGCTGGTCGAGTTCTGTGGCAGGAATGCCTGCATCATCGACTGCACCTTCCCCGCCAGCGAGGGCGAGGCCGGGCTGCGCGCCGCCATTGCGCGTATCCGCGCCGAGGCCGAGGACCGCGTGCGCCAGGGCTGCACCCATGTGTTCCTGACCGATGAGCACCAATCCAGCGAGCGGGCATATATCCCGATGATCCTCGCCACGGCGGCGGTGCATACGCATCTGGTGCGCCAGTCGCTGCGCACGTTCACTTCGCTCAACGTGCGCTCGGCCGGGGCGCTCGACGTGCATGCCATTGCGGTGACCATCGGCGTGTGTGCGACGACCGTGAACCCGTACCTGGCGCAGGAAAGCATTGCCGACCGCCACCGTCGCGGCCTGTTCGGCCAGCTTTCGCTCAGCGAGTCGGTGGAGCGCTACCGCAAGGCGGTCAACAAGGGCCTGCTCAAGATCATGTCCAAGATGGGGATTTCCATCGTGGCGTCGTATCGGGGCGGCTACAATTTCGAGGCCATCGGGCTGTCACGCGCGCTGACGGCGGAGTTCTTCCCCGGCATGCCCTCGCGCATCTCGGGCATCGGCCTGACCGGCATCGCGCGCAATGTGCTCAGCTTCCACCACAAGGCGTGGAACAAACAGGTGGAAACGCTTTCCGTCGGCGGGCGCTACAAGCTGCGCCGCAGCGGGGAAGTACATGCCTTTGATGGCAACCTCATCCACATGCTGCAGACGGCGGTGGGCACCGGCAGCTTCTCCATCTACCAGCGTTACGCCGATGCGGTGCGCCGCCTGCCGCCGGTGGCATTGCGCGACCTGCTCGACTTCCGTGGCGGGCGTACGCCCATCCCCGTGGAATCGGTCGAGAGCATCACCGAACTGCGCAAGCGCCTGATCGCGCCCGGCATCTCGCTCGGCGCACTCAGCCCCGAGGCGCACGAGACGCTGTCGATCGCCATGAACCGTATCGGCGCCAAGTCGGATTCGGGCGAGGGCGGTGAAGACCCGGCCCGTGCCAAGCCGCGCCCCAATGGCGATAATGCCTCATCCGCCATCAAGCAGATCGCCTCGGGCCGCTTTGGCGTGACCGCGCAGTACCTCAATGACTGCCGCGAGATCGAGATCAAGATGGCGCAGGGCGCGAAGCCCGGCGAGGGCGGGCAGCTGCCCGGCTTCAAGGTGACCGGCCTGATCGCGAAGCTGCGGCATGCGACGGAGGGCGTGACGCTGATCTCGCCGCCGCCGCACCACGATATCTACTCGATCGAGGATCTGGCCCAGCTCATCTATGACCTCAAGCAGATCAACCCCGAGGCCACCGTGACCGTGAAGCTGGTCGCGCGTTCGGGCATCGGCACGATTGCGGCGGGCGTGGCCAAAGCCAAGGCGGATGCCATCCTGATCTCGGGCCATTCCGGTGGCACGGGGGCGAGCCCGCAGTCTTCGGTCAAGTACGCGGGCATGCCGTGGGAGCTGGGGCTGGCGGAGGCGCATCAGGTGCTGATGCTCAACCGCCTGCGCCACCGCGTGAAGCTGCGCACCGATGGCGGCCTGAAAACCGGGCGCGACGTGGTGATCGCTGCCATGCTGGGTGCGGAAGAGTTCGGCATCGGCACGGCCAGCCTCGTGGCCATGGGCTGCATCATGGTGCGGCAGTGCCACTCCAACACCTGCCCGGTGGGCGTGTGCGTGCAGGATGAGGAACTGCGCAGGAAGTTCGAGGGCACGCCGGAGAAGGTGATCAACCTGTTCTCCTTCATTGCCGAGGACGTGCGCAACATCCTCGCATCGCTGGGCTTCTCCACGCTTAACGAGATCATTGGCCGCACCGACCTGCTGCACCAGGTGCTGCGCGGGGCGGACTATCTCGATGACCTCGACCTCAACTCGCTGCTGGCGCAGGCCGATCCCGGCCCCTATGGCCGCTACTGCACGCGTGAGGGGCGCAACGAGGTGCCCGAGACGCTGGATGCGCAGATGATTGCCGATGCGCGCCCGCTGTTTGACCATGGCGAGAAGATGCAGCTGCAGTACAACGTGCAGAACACGCATCGCGCCATCGGCACGCGCATCTCCTCGCTCATCGTGCGCCAGTTCGGCATGGCCAAGCTCGCACCGGGCCACCTTACGGCGCGGCTGCGTGGCTCGGCGGGGCAGTCGCTGGGTGCATTCGCGGTGCAGGGCCTCAAGCTCGAGGTGCTGGGCGATGCGAACGACTATGTGGGCAAGGGGCTCTCGGGGGCGACCATCGTGGTGCGGCCTTCGCCTTCCTCCAGCCTCGTGTCGAACGAGAACGCGATCGTGGGCAACACGGTGCTGTATGGCGCAACGGCGGGCGCGCTGTATGCGGCAGGGCAGGCGGGCGAGCGCTTTGCGGTGCGCAACTCGGGCGCTATTGGCGTGGTCGAGGGCTGCGGGTCGAACGGGTGTGAATACATGACCGGCGGCACCGTGGTGATCCTGGGTGAGACTGGCGACAATTTCGGCGCGGGTTTCACCGGTGGCATGGCCTTTGTGTATGACGCCAGCGGCACGTTTGCCGAGCGTGTGAACCCCGATACCGTGATGTGGTGCCGCGTTCACGACCCCAAATGGGAGGCCATGCTGCGCGAGCAGGTCGAGACCCATGCCCGCGAGACCGGTAGCCGCTATGCCGAACTGCTGCTGCATGACTGGGACAAGACGCTGCCGCGCTTCTGGCATGTCGTGCCCAAGGAATATGCGAAAGTGATCGGCTTCGAGGCCCCCGCGCTGGCGGTCGGCGCGTAAACGGCAGAAGTTTCGCAAAAAATGGCGGGGCCGGGCAGCAATGTCCAGCCCCGCCTGCGTTGGGGGCATAATATCGGGCAGTGGGGTCGCCTAGCAGGGCATGACGCACTAGATTCACATCATGGAATCGCGGGGCCTGCGCTGGTGCGCAGGCTTCGCCCGATCTGATGGTTGGTGCCCGATCTATGTTCAAAGCGAATTTTTCCGCCTTCCCCTCTGCCCCGCGCAGCGCTGATGCGTCCGCCCCCGCGACCACGCCCGGCCTGGCCGGCCTGCCGCGGTGGGACCTGTCGGACCTGTATGCCGGGCCGGATGCTCCGGCACTTGCCACCGACCTCGATCAGGCCGAGGCCGATGCGCAGGCCTTCAGCAATGCGTGGCAGGGCAGGCTGGCCAGCCTGCCGGGGGCGGAACTGGCGCAGGCCATTGCCGAATACCAGCGCATTGACGAGGTACTGGGCCGCGCAGGCTCCTATGCCCAGCTTCTGTTCGCGGCCAATACGTCGGATTCCGGCGTGGCGCGGTTCGCGCAGTCGATCAATGAACGGCTGACCACCATCTCCACGCATCTCCTGTTCTTCACGCTCGAGATCAACCGCATCGATGATGCGACGCTGTCCGCCCAGATGAGCGATGCGGCACTGGCGCACTGGGCGCCCTTCCTGCGCGACCTGCGCGTGTTCCGCCCCTATCAGCTTTCTGATGAGGTCGAGGCGGTCCTGCACGAGAAATCGGTCACGGGCGCCGCCGCATGGAACCGCCTGTTTGACGAGACGATGGCCGGCCTGCGCGTGCGCCTTGGCGGCGAGCAGGTCACGCTGGGCAATGCGCTTGACACCATGTCCAGCCCCGACCGCAGGCAGCGTGCCGCGGCGGCGAGCGCCATTGGCGATGAGCTGAGCCGGAATGTGAAGCTGTTCTCGCTCATTACCAACACGCTGGCCAAGGACAAGGCCATCATGGACGGGCTGCGCCACTACCCGCGCCCCACCTCGGCGCGCAACTGTGCCAACATGGTGGAAGACGAGGTGGTGGACGCGCTGGTGCAGGCCGTGACCGAGGCCTATCCCCGCCTGTCGCACCGCTATTACGCGCTCAAGGCCAAATGGCTCGGCCTTGAAAAGCTGGAATACTGGGACCGCAACGCCCCCCTGACCACGCAGGATGAACCGCTGATCCCGTGGGCGGAGGCCACAAGGCAGGTGCTCGGCGCCTATGAAGGCTTCGACCCGCGCATGGGCGAAGTGGCAAAACAGTTCTTCGACCACGCATGGATTGATGCGCCACCCGTGCCCGGCAAGGCCTCAGGCGCGTTTGCCCACCCCACGGTGCCCTCCGTCCACCCCTACCTTTTGCTCAACTACCGTGGCCGCACGCGCGATGTGATGACGCTGGCGCATGAACTCGGCCACGGCGTGCATCAGGTGCTGGCGGGCAGGCAGGGCTACCTCATGTCCAGCACGCCGCTCACCCTGGCCGAGACCGCCAGCGTGTTTGGCGAGATGCTGACCTTCCGCGCCCTGCTCGATGCCCAGACCGACCCGGCCCGGCGCAGGCTGATGCTGGCCGCCAAGGTGGAGGACATGCTCAACACCGTGGTGCGCCAGATCGCGTTCTACCGCTTCGAGACACTGGTGCATGAGGAGCGCCGCAAGGGTGAACTCCTGCCCGCGCGCATTGGCGAGATCTGGCGCCAGACCCAGGCCGAGAGCCTTGGCCCGGCCTTCAACTTCACGCCAGATTATGATGTGTACTGGACATATGTTCCGCATTTCATCCATTCACCATTCTATGTGTACGCCTATGCCTTTGGCGATTGCCTGGTAAACGCGCTATATGGGGTGTTCCGGTCCGGGCATCCTGGTTTCCAGGACAAGTATCTCGACATGCTCAAGGCTGGTGGCACCCTGCGGCACCGCGAACTTCTGGCCCCCTTCGGGCTGGATGCGGCCGATCCGGGGTTCTGGCAGAAGGGGCTGGATGTGATCGCCGGATTTATAGATGAACTGGAGCGTGTCTGACGTGGCGGATGAACGGAACCTCGATAATACCGGCCTGTTTGGTGAATTCCGCCGCATGGTGCGCACCTCGGGCACGGTGGGCGGTATCGCCGCGCGCATTGCCGGGCACAAGATGGGCTTCCGCTCCAATCAGGGCGTGCATGCCGAGGACCTGAAAAGCGTGCTCGGCGGGCTGAAGGGCCCGCTGATGAAGGGCGCGCAGCTTCTCTCCACCATTCCCGGCGCCCTGCCCGAGGAATATGCCAAGGAGCTGGCCCAGCTCCAGGCCAATGCGCCGCCCATGGGCTGGACCTTCGTGCGCCGCCGCATGGCCGCCGAACTCGGCCCGAACTGGGAGCGCAACTTCCGCTCGTTCGACCGCACGGCCTCGGCGGCAGCCAGCCTTGGCCAGGTGCACCGCGCGGTGCTGCCCGACGGGCGGCAGGTGGCGTGCAAGCTGCAGTACCCGGACATGAAATCCACCGTCGAGTCCGACCTGCGCCAGTTCCGCATGGCCGTGGGCCTGTTCTATCGCCTCGACAGCACCATCTGCCAGGATGACGTGCTCGAGGAACTGCAGGACCGCCTGTACGAGGAACTCGACTACCAGCGCGAGGCCGCCAACATGCGGCTGTACCGCATCATGATGGCGGACTGGCCCGACGTGACCATTCCCGAGCCTGTTGACAGCCTGTGCACGGGCCGCCTGCTGACCATGGAGTGGGTCAATGGCCAGGGCCTGCAGAAGGTGCTCGACGCCAACCCCACCCAGGAGCAGCGCAACAGCATGGCGCGCGCCCTGTTCCGCGCGTGGTATGCGCCGCTGTACCGCTACGGCGTGATCCATGGCGACCCGCATATGGGCAACTTCACCATACGCGATGACTACGGCATCAACCTGCTCGACTTTGGCGCCATCCGCATTTTCCGCCCGCGCTTCGTGCAGGGCATCATCGACCTGCACAAGGCGATCGAGACGGATGACGAGGATCTGGCCATGCACGCCTACGAGGCATGGGGCTTTGCCAACCTGTCGCGCGATACGGTGCGGGTGCTCAATGACTGGGCGCGCTTCATCTACGGCCCGCTGCTCGATGACCGCGAACGCTTCATCCAGGAAGACAACGACCCGCAATATGGCCGCGCCGTGGCCGAGAAGGTCTATAACGGCCTCAAGCGCACCGGCGGGGTGCAGCCGCCGCGTGAATTCGTGCTGGTGGACCGCTCCGCCGTGGGGCTGGGCAGCGTGTTCCTGCGGCTGAAGGCAAAGGTCAACTGGCATGCGCTGTTTCAGGAGCTTGCGGGCGACTTCAGCGAGGCGGCCCTTGCCACCCGCCAGACCGAGGCCCTGCGCGCCGCCCGCGTGCCGCCGCCGCTTGGCTCGCAGCATTAAGGGGGGCGGCGGGACGCAGCCGGCCATGGCCCTTGCGGCAGGGCCGGTGACGCCCCACTTGGTGTAGCCATGGCAACAGCATCACGCAAAAAGAAGAAAACCACCGACATCGACCCCGCCGACATGCCGGTCACCTTCCAGCCCGAGCGGCAGGCGGCCAAGCCCAAGGTCAACAAATTCAGGGTCCATTCGCCCTATGAGCCCGCGGGTGACCAGCCCACCGCCATTGCCGAACTCGTGGCGGGCGTTGAGGCGGGCGAGCGCGACCAGGTGCTGCTTGGCGTTACGGGGTCGGGCAAGACCTTCACCATGGCCAAGATCATCGAGGCCACGCAGAAGCCCACCCTCGTGCTGGCGCCGAACAAGACGCTCGCCGCCCAGCTTTATGCCGAGATGAAGCAGTTCTTCCCGGAAAATGCGGTCGAGTATTTTGTCAGCTACTATGATTACTATCAGCCCGAGGCCTACGTGCCCCGGTCGGACACGTATATCGAAAAAGACAGCCAGATCAACGAGCAGATCGACCGCATGCGCCATGCCGCAACGCAGGCGCTGCTCGAGCGCAACGATGTCATCATCGTGGCCTCGGTGTCGTGCATTTACGGTATCGGCTCGGTCGAGACCTATTCGCGCATGGTGGTCAAGCTCGAGGTTGGCGGCGAGATCGCGCGTGACAAGCTGATCAAGGCGCTGGTCGAGCTGCAGTACCGCCGCAACGATGCCGCCTTCCAGCGCGGCACCTTCCGCGTGCGTGGCGAGACGGTCGATGTCTTTCCCGTGCAGAACGAGGACCGCGCCTGGCGCATCAGCCTGTTTGGCGACGAGATTGACGAGATCAGCGAATTCGACCCGCTGACCGGCGAGAAGACCAGCGACCTCGAATCCATCAGCATCTACGCCAACAGCCATTACGTCACCCCGCGCCCCACGCTCACGCAGGCCATGACCGGCATAAAGCAGGAACTGCGCGACACGCTGGCCACCTTCACTGCCGAGGGCAAGCTGCTCGAGGCCGAGCGCCTGCAGCAGCGCACCACGTTCGACCTCGAGATGATCGAGACCACCGGCGTGTGCAAGGGTATCGAGAACTATTCACGCTACCTGTCGGGCCGCGCACCGGGCGAGCCGCCGCCCACTTTGTTCGAATACCTGCCCGAGGATGCGCTGCTGATCGTGGATGAAAGCCACGTGACCGTGCCACAGATTGGCGGCATGGAGCGCGGCGATCACGCGCGCAAGTCCGTGCTGGCCGAATTCGGCTTCCGCCTGCCGTCCTGCCTCGACAACCGCCCGCTCACCTTTGCGGAATGGGACAAATTCCGCCCCCAGAGCCTGTTTGTCAGCGCCACCCCCGGCCCGTGGGAGATCCGTCGCACCGAGGGCGTGTTTGCCGAGCAGGTCATCCGCCCCACCGGGCTGATCGACCCCGTCACCATCGTCCGCCCGGTCGAGCACCAGGTGGATGACCTGCTGGCCGAATGCCGCCAGACCATTGCCGATGGCGGGCGCGTGCTGGTCACCACCCTGACCAAGCGCATGGCCGAGGACCTGACCGAATACATGAACGAGGCGGGCATCCGCGTGCGCTACCTGCATTCGGATGTGGATACGCTCGAGCGCATCGAGATCATCCGTGACCTGCGGCTGGGCGCATTCGACGTGCTGATCGGCATCAACCTGCTGCGTGAGGGGCTGGACATTCCCGAATGCTCGCTCGTCGCCATCCTTGATGCCGACAAGGAAGGCTTCCTGCGCTCGCGCACCTCGCTTATTCAGACCATTGGCCGCGCCGCGCGCAACGTCGATGGCCGCGTGCTGCTCTATGCCGACAAGATGACCGACAGCCTGGCCTACGCCATCGAGGAAACCGCGCGCAGGCGCGAAAAGCAGAGCCTGTGGAACGAGGAGCACGGCATCACCCCGCAATCGGTGCGCAAGCATATTGGCGAGGCCATTTCCTCGGTGTTCGAGCAGGATTATGTCACGGTGGCCCCCACGGCCGATGGCAGTGTGCGGGAGATGGTGGGCAAGGACTACAAGGCCGCCATCGCTGACCTGGAAAAGAAGATGCGCGACGCCTCGGCGGAGCTGGAATTCGAAACCGCCGCCCGCCTGCGTGATGAAATCCGCAGGCTCGAGGCCCTCGAACTCGGCATGGAGCCGCCGCCGCTGCCGCAATCAAGCGCAGGCATGCCGGGCACCAGCCCCAAGGCCATCGCCCGGCGCAACCGTGGCCCCGTGCCGCTCGGTCCGGGCGGGGGTGGTTATGATCCCGAGCAGGCGAAGGGAAGGGGAAAGCGCCGTGGGCGATAGGGCCATGCCGCCATGCGCGGGGCAGCATGAACGCGAGATGTCCGCAACGCTGGAACTGAGCGCAGGCGCCGCCCGCCTTGGCCTGCTGCCCGATCTTGGCGGCAGCATCGCCTTCTGGCGCAGCGGCACGATGGATTTCCTGCGCCCGCTGGCCGACCCCCACCTTGTGGCCCAGCACGGGCGCGCGGTGGCGGGGTATCCGCTCGTGCCGTTTTCCAACCGGGTGGCGGGCAACCAGTTCCGTTTCGAGGGGGTGGATTATCACCTCACCCCCAATTTTGGCGGCGAGAACTGCGCCATTCATGGCAATGGCTGGCAGCACCGCTGGCGAATCGCCATGCTGTCGGACAGTAGCGCTACGCTCTCGCTTGATCACGCGCCCATCGGCCAGCGCGCGGGGGAATGGCCGTTCAGCTACCGCGCCCAGCTGCGCTATGACCTGCGCGAGGCCGGGCTTTCGATCGGCATCCTGATCGAGAACACCGATACCCGCAGCCAGCCCGTGGGCATGGGGTTCCACCCCTATTTTCCCCGCCATGCCGGGCTCAGGGTGGGGTTCGCGGCCAGCAGCGTGTGGACCAGCGCGCCCGATCACCTGCCGCTCCTGCGCATCCCGGCGGAGGGGCAGTGGTCATTCGCCCATATGCGCGACGTGGGTGAGGCGGCGATTGACAACTGCTACGCCGGATGGTCGGGCAGCGCCTTCCTGCGCTGGCCGCGCGAGGGCTATGCCCTGACACTCGAGGGCAGCCCCGAACTGCGCCACCTCGTGCTGTTTACGCCGCCCGGCCAGCCCTATATCGGGCTGGAGCCGGTCAGCAACATGAATGATGGCTTCAACCGCATGGCCATTGCCGATAGCGGTGTGCGCGTGCTCGCCCCCGGCCAGAAGATGGAAGGGCATATCCGCATGACGGTGGCGCGATGCTGAAAACCCGTGCCGCCACAAAGGATGGCAAGCCCGCGACCGGCGGCCTGTCCTGCTACATCACACCCGCGGGCATCGAGGCCATGCGGCTTGAACTCAATGCCCTGCTGCGTGATGAACGGCCAAAAATCGTTGAGATCGTATCGTGGGCGGCAGGTAATGGCGACCGCTCGGAAAATGGCGACTACCAGTATGGCAAGCGCCGCCTGCGCGAGATCGACCGCCGCATCCGCTTCCTCACCAAACGCATCGATAATGCCATCATTGTCGATCCCGCCGCCCAGCCACGGCGCGACCGGGTGTTTTTTGGCGCGACCGTGACCTATGTGAGCGAACGCGATGAGGAACGGACCGTTACCATCCTCGGCGTGGACGAGGCGGATATGGCGGCGGGCCAGGTCAGCCTCGTCTCGCCGGTGGCGCGTGCCCTCATGCGCGCGGGCGTGGGCGATGAGGTGAAGCTGGTCACCCCGCGCGGGGAGGAAATGATCGAGGTGATCGCCATTGCTTATCCGCCTTTACCCTGAAAGGGGGGCTGGCCGTGGGGCGGAAGGCATATTATGACATTTGGCTGCGGGTGGTTGCCTTTTGTTACCATCGGCTCGAACCGGACCTGTTCCGCGCGGAGAAACTGATCCTATGTCACGCCCCCTGAAGGTTGCCGTCCAGATGGACCCGCTTGGCGCCATCGACATCAATGGTGATTCCACATTCGCCATGATGCTCGAGGCGCAGGCCAGGGGCTATGAACTGTTTGTCTATCAGGTCGAGGCGCTGAGCCTGAGCGAGGGGCGCACCAGCCCGCAGGGCCACCGCACGGACCGCGTCACCGCCCGCGCGCGCCCGGTTACGGTGCAGCGCAAGGCGGACGACCACGCCACCTTCGGCCCCGAGCAGGTGATCGACCTTGCGGGCATGGACGTGATCCTGATGCGCCAGGACCCGCCGTTCGACATGGCCTATATCACCGCCACCCATATCCTCGAGCATATCCACGGCATCGGCCCCGACCGCGCGCTGGTGGTGAACAATCCTGCCGCCGTGCGCAACGCGCCCGAGAAGATCCTGGTCACGCATTACCCCGACCTCATGCCCCCCACGCTGGTGACATGGGATGTGAAGGCGATCCTGGAATTCCGCGCGAAATGGCGCGACATCATCGTCAAGCCGCTGTTTGGCAACGGGGGGGCTGGCGTGTTCCGCATCCGCGAGGATGACCCCAACCTCAACGCCCTGCTGGAAATGCACTTCGCCCGCTCGCGCGAGCCGCTGATGATCCAGCGCTACGAACCCGCCGTGCGGCAGGGCGACAAGCGCATCATCCTTGTCGATGGACAGCCCGTGGGGGCCATCGACCGCATCCCCGCCGAGGGCGAGACGCGCTCGAACATGCATGTGGGCGGCAAACCCGTGCGTGCGGAACTGACCGCGCGCGACCGCGAGATCTGCAACGCCATCGGCCCGATGCTGCGCGAGCAGGGGCTGATCTTTGTCGGGATTGACGTGATCGGGGAATGGTTGACCGAGATCAATGTCACATCCCCGACCGGCCTGCAGGAAATTGACCGTTTTGACGGCATCAATACCGCTGGCCTGATATGGGATGCGATCACATCCCGTCTGGTCGCGGGCGGCGTGAGCGCGTAGAGATTGAACCGGTGTTCATGGCAGGCACGGTGGTCGTGGCTGTCGCGCCCTGTGGCGTGACACCGGATAGGGATTACAGGCAGTTGCGCGGGCCGTGTGGCGCGTGGGCAGGTCAGGTGGAATTGTAATGCAGCACGATGGGACGGATTTGATCATGGCAGACGCAGCACGGAAGGGGGCTGGCCATGCCCTTTTCCATGGCCACGACAAGGGAGCAGCCCGATGAGCGATGTCCTGCCCAATGAAGCCGCCGAGACGGTCGTGGATATCCCGTCCCCCCGCGCCGCGATGGATGCAAATGCGGTCAAGGCGGCCTATCGCCGCTGGGCCAGCGTGTATGATGCGCTGTTTGGCAGCATTTCCACCTTTGGCCGCAAGCGCGCGGTCGAGGCGGTGAACACGCTGCCCGGCAGCAAGGTGCTGGAAGTGGGCGTGGGCACCGGCCTGGCCCTGCCATATTACCGGTCCGACAAGCGCATTACCGGCATCGACCTGTCAGGCGACATGCTCGAGCGCGCCCGCCAGCGTGCCGCCCGCATGCATCTGTCCAATGTCGATGCGCTGCTGGAAATGGATGCCGAGGCCACCGGCTTCGAGGATGGCGCGTTCGATATTGCGGTAGCCATGTTCGTGGCCTCGGTGGTGCCGCACCCGCGCGCGCTGCTGGCTGAACTCAAGCGCGTGGTCAGGCCGGGCGGCCATATCCTGTTCGTCAATCATTTCCTGGCCGAGGGCGGGGTCAGGCTTGCGGTCGAGCGCGGCATGGCGCGGGCCTCGCACTCGCTGGGCTGGCACCCTGATTTTGCCATTGAATCCCTGCTGCCTCCCGCTGACCTGCGCCGCGCCACCCTGCAGCCGGTGCCGCCCGCAGGCCTGTTCACCCTCGTAACACTCGAGCGTGAAGCGGATGACTGTGCCAGCCCGATGGTGGCCTGAGCCACAGCGGCACAGCCCTGCCCCAGCGGCAGGGCTGAAATGACGATTGCGCGACCACACGGGCGGCCCACAGGGTCGTTTTTGTGTATAAGTCGCGGTATATGATGAAATCATGGTAACGATTGGCCATGCCATAAGCGGCGCATGGCAGCAGGGAGTACATCGTATGCCCACAGGCACACAGTTCGGGGCGGATGCGGTGCAGGATGCGGGGGCCTGTCACTACAGGACCATCGGCATGCTGTATCTCGTCATGGCCATTGTGGCGGGCCTTGTGGGCGGATTGCTGGCGGTCGGGCTGCAGGCGGGCCTGCTGCCCCATGCCCTGATCGATGCCTGGGCCGGGGGCGACACGCCCGGCGCCATGGAGCGCATTGCGCGGCGCCATGGCATGATGATGGTCTTCTTCTGTGCGCTGCCAGCCCTTACGGGCGGGTTTGGCAACTGGTTCGTGCCGCTGCTGCTGCGCGCGCGCGCGCTGGCACTGCCGCGCGTGGCGCTGGCGGGGTGGGGGCTGGTTGCGGGCAGTTTCGTGGCCGTGCTGGCCGGGCTTTCACCCGCGCTGCCCGCGCAGGTTTCGCTGCTCGCGCTGCTGGGCTGGTGCCTGGGCATGCTGATGCAGGGCATCTGCATGGTGGCGACCGTGCTGAACATGGGGCCGATGGGCCAGCGCCTGCGCGACCTGCCGCTGTTTGTGTGGGCGCAGGGGCTTGCGGGCATGATGGCGGTCATGGTCATGCCGGTCATGGCAGGGGGGCTGACGCGCATCTGGCTGGCTGGCGGCGATGTCTCCACCCATATCGATGCGCTGCTGCATGCCTTTTCCGGCCCCGAGATCGCACTGCTGCTGCTGCCTTCTATCGGGATCGTATCGCAGGTTGTCGAGACCTTCTGTAACCGCCCGCTGCAGATGCCGCGCCAGGTGCTGGGTGCGCTGGTGGTCATGTCGGTGGGTGGCAGTTCCGTCTGGGTGCATGACCTGCTGCATGGCGGGCTGGCGCATCTGGCGGCCCCATCGGCTGCGGTGCAGCTCGGGCTGATCGTGGTGCCTGTGCTGGTCGTGCTGGTGGCATGGGCGCAGACGGTGCGGCTGGGCCATATGCGCGCTTCCGTGCCGATGGAATGGGCGGTGGGCTTCGTGGCCCTGCTGCTGGCAGGTTCCGTCATGTCGCTGCTGCCCGGCGGCATGTCCGATGTGCATGCCGCAACGCTGTATGCCGCCGTCTTTGCACTGTTTGCGGGCTTCTATTACTGGATTGGCAAGATGGTGGGCCACGTGGCCCCGGTGGGTGCGAGCCGCCTGCATTTTGCGCTGACGGTGGGCGGAACCGTGCTGTCGCTGCTGGCATTCCATGGGGCGCTGGGCGTGCTGGGCGCGGTGCTGATGGGCCTGTCGGTGCTGGTGTTCGCAGGCATCGTGGTGCAGGCGGGCCTGCGCCCGGGCAGCACCCTGCCGGATAATTACTGGGGGCCGGGTGCCCGCACGGCTGAATGGCAGGTACCCTCCCCCGCGCGCGAAAAGGCATGACCATGAGCGGCACCGTAACCAATCCGGCCAGTGAAGCTGGCCTTGCCTATGATTCCAGCCGCGTCGGCACGCTGGCGCGTGACTGGCTGCTGCTGCTCAAGCCGCGTGTCATCTCGCTGGTAGTGTTTACGGGGGCGGCCGGCCTGGCCATGGCGCCGGGGCCAATCAACCCGCTGGTGGCTGCTGTCAGCATCCTGTGTGTGTGCATGGCCTCGGGTGCCGCGGGCGCGATCAACATGTGGTATGACCGCGACATTGATGCGGTGATGAAGCGCACCGTCACCCGCCCCATCCCTGATGGGCGGATCGCGCCGGATGCGGCGCTGGGCTATGGCATCGGCCTTTCGGTGGCGTCGGTCATCCTGCTATGGCTGGCCACCAATGCGCTGGCGGCGGGCATCCTCGCGTTTTCCATCTTCTTCTATGCCGTGATCTACACGATGTGGCTCAAGCGCTCGACGCCGCAGAATATCGTTATCGGGGGAGCCGCCGGCGCCTTTCCGCCCATGATCGGCTGGGCTGCAGCCACGGGGTCGATGGCCATCATGCCGGTGGTCATGTTCGGCATCATCTTCTTGTGGACACCGCCGCATTTCTGGTCGCTGTCGCTTTACGCGTGCAAGGATTACGGGCGGGCGGGCATTCCCATGCTGCCCGTGGTCAGGGGTGCGCGGCATACGCGTTGGCAGATCCTGTGGTACACCATCATCCTCACGGTCGTCTCGCTGGTGCCGTCTTTCATGCACCTTGCGGGCTGGCTGTACACGGTCGTGGCCAGCGTGCTTGGCGCGGGCTTCATCCTGTGCGCCATAGGCGTGCTGCGGGACAGGCAGGATGCCAACGGGGTGAGCCTGACAGGCGATGGCCCGGCGCGCCGCTCTTTCCGCTATTCGCTGGCCTACCTGTTTTTTCTGTTCCTTGGCCTGCTGGCCGACCATGCCTTCATTGCCCACTGAGCGGGCTGTTTTCACATACGGGAGATCAGGCTTATGGAGCCAGTAGCAACCGCGCAGGTAAGCCCGCAGCAGGAAGCGCAGGAGGCTCTGCGCCGGCACAGGGGGCGGATCAAGGCCGTGGCCGTTACGCTCTCGGCGCTGGCGTTGATCCTCTACGCGCTCAGCCTCGCCCCCTTATAAAGGGAACAGTGTAAAATTTTTTGGTGAAGCTTTTTCAAAAGCTTTGAAAAGAGCTGGCATGCGGGGATTGGTTTACCGTGCGCCGCACATAAAAAAGGCCTGCATCATACGATGCAGGCCTTTTTCAGTAGGGCTGGTATCAGCGGCGCGGTGTCTGCTGAATGGCCGAAAGCAGCCATGTGCCGAGACCTGCCGCGCGCACGAAGGTCCACAGTTCCGTTACGGTGGTGCGGTTTGAAGGATCGCCCTCAAGCACGCGGCCCGTCATGTCGGTGGTGATGTCGATCATGGAATACTGCATGGCCACGGTGGCGTAGTCGGCCCCGTTTTCACGCCAGCTTTCCACCAGGTCGCCCCGCTCGAAATGCACGTCGGACACCACGTTGCGCACGCCCCGGCTGGCAAGCTCGGTCAACTGGTTGTTGAAGTAGGACACCATCTCCGGCGTGGCCATGTGGCGCATCGCGTCCACGTTCTGCTGGCTCCAGGCGGTCTGGATATTGATCACCGCCTGCTGGAAGGCCTGGTAGTCGGCTGCCGTGATGGCCACACCCACACTCTGCGGGCCGCCCTGTTGCGGGGCGGCGGGCCCTGTGGCGCCAAAGGGGCTTGCGACGGGCCCGCCAGTGCCACCAGCCCTGTTGCTAAAACGGCGGATTGCCCACCGCACCAGGAAGAAGATCAGCGCCAGCTGGATCAGCAGGCCAAGGAAGCCGCCGCCGCCCATGCCCGAACTGAACATGCCATGGCCAAACACCATGCCAAACAGCCCGGCACCGATCAGCCCGCCCATGAACCCGCTCATGAACGGGTGGCGGGGCCGCGCCATGGCCATGCCTGCACCGGCACCATACGGGGCCCGCGCGCCATAGCCGGGCGCCTCCTGGCGTGGTGTCATGGTGCGCTGGAAGGGTGTTGCGCCAAACGGGGCGGTCTGTGAGGGAGCGGGGGCGCTGTAGGTACGCGAGCCACGGCTGCCCATCGACATGCCGCCACCCGCGCGGGCATCCGCCACGTCGGGGTGCGCCACGAGGGAGAGCATGCTCAGGGCCGCGCCAGCGGCGAGGATGATGCTTTTACGCGGCATCAGGCGCGAGGAATTCTGTTTCATCTGGGTCAGGGTATCTGCAATCCTGTATCGGAACCATCATTATCCATGCAGCCTGCATGAGATCGGGCCACCTTTGACCAGATATAAGTAAGCCCGCGCCCCCATAACAGGGGCAACGGGCTTACAGAAACATGAAATCACGGAAAGGCAACGATCACGCCCCGGCAATCACCATGTCATCAATGCGGATGGTCGGCGCGTTGGTGGACTGGCGGAAGGTCAGGTCATTTGCCACAACAAGGCGGGCGAACATGTCGTTGAGGTTGCCAGCCACGGTCAGTTCAGCCACCGGCTCGGCCAGCACGCCATCCCGGATCATGAAGCCCGCGGCGCCACGGCTGTAATCACCGGTAATGCCGTTGATGGCCGAGCCCATCATCTCGGTGATGTAGATGCCCTCGGCAATATCGGCCATCAGTTCGGTGGGCGTGAGCGTGCCGGGCTGCATGTGCATGTTGCCCAGCGAGGGCGCGGGCGGCCCGGACGTGCCCCGGCTGGCGCAGCCATTGGGGGGGAGGCCAAGCTGGCGGGCGGAGCGCGAATCAAGCGCCCAGGTTTTCAGCACGCCATTTTCCACCAGCGTGCGGGTGGCGGTCAGCATGCCCTCGCCATCAAACGGGCGCGCGCCGGGGCCACGCACCCGCCTTGGGTCGTCAATGATGGTGATGCCCGTGGGCATGATCTGCTGGCCCATCTTCTCCTTGAGGAAGGAGGTGCCGCGCGCGATCGAAATGCCATTGATCGCCCCCGAAAGGTGCCCGAGCAGCGAGGTGGAAACGCGCGGGTCGAGCACGATGGGCAGCCGCCCCGTGCGCGGGCGCACCGGGTTGAGGCGGGCCACCGTGCGCTCGCCCGCGCGGCGGCCGATCACGGCGGCATCCTCAAGGTCGGCCAGATGCACGGTTGAATGGTAGTCGTAATCACGCTGCATGTGCGTGCCCGATCCCGCCACCACGCTGGTCGAGACCGAATGGCTGGTGCGGGCATAGCGGCCCGAAAAACCAGCCGATGTCATGAGGATGATGTCCGACAGGCCGGAACTGGCCGAGGCCCCGTTGCTGTTCGACACGCCAGCCACCGCAAGGGCCGCTTCCTCCGCCGTGCGGGCGCGGGCCATGAGGTCGGTGGTGCTGGGGGTGGCGGGGTCGAACAGGTCGAGGCCCGCGGCATCGACAAAACCGTGCTGCGCCTGTTCGCACAGCCCGGCAAAACGGTCCTCGGGCACCACGCGGGCCATGGCCACCGCGCGGGCGGCCAGCGTGTCGAAGCGTTCGGGGTCGAGTGCGGTGGCCGAGACGATGGCCGCGCGCTGGCCTACGAACACCCGTAAGCCCAGGTCGCACGTTTCGGAGCGCTCGAGGTCTTCCGTGCAGCCATTGCGCACCTGCACGCCATGGGCCACGCGGTTGACGTATATGGCATCTGCCGCATCGGCCCCTGCCGTGCGGGCGCGGCCGATGAGGTCAGCGATCAGGTCGAGGGGACTGGCATTCATGCCGCGAGCGCTCCCGTAATGCTGTCAAGCGAAGGCAGGTGGCTGACCGGCCCGAGCGAGGCCAGGGTGGGCCTGCCGCTGAAGATGCGGGTGGCGACACGCTGCACGTCTTCTATGGTGACGGCGTCGATCTTGCCCACGGTCTCGGTGGTGGGGATCAGGCGGCCAAACACCTGCAACTGGCGGGCAAGCTGCTCGCAGCGGCTGCCCGTGCTCTCCAGCGACATGAGCAGCGAGGATTTGAGCTGGGCGCGTGCGCGCGCAAGCTCGCTGGCATTGACGGTGTGGCGCACCTTGCGCAGTTCCTCCAGCGTGACCGGAACCAGATCGGCCACCTGTGCCTCGCCCGTGCCGGCATAGATGCCGAACAGCCCGCCCTGGCGGAACGGCGCGTTGAAGGAATAGACCGAATAGACCAGCCCGCGCTTTTCACGGATTTCCTGGAACAGGCGCGAGGACATGCCACCGCCGAGCAGCGTGGAGAGCAGCAGGGCCGGGTAATAATCCGGGTCGCCATACGGCATGGAGGGAAAGCCGAGCACGATATGCGCCTGGTCGAGTTCACGCTCCTGCACGAACGACCCGCCCACGTAGTTCACGCCGGGCTGCGGCGGCACGGTGCCGGTGGGCAGGTCGGCAAAGTGCTTCTGCACAAGGTCGACCACGCGGCCATGCTCGAGGTTGCCCGCCGCCGCCACGATGGTGTTGCCCGCCCGGTAATGGGTGCCCATGTAGTTGACCAGCGTTTCGCGCGCCATGGACTCGATGCCCGCTTCCCTGCCCAGCGTGGGGCGGCCCATCGGCTGGTCGGGAAAGGCGGTTTCCTGGAAATGGTCGAACACGATGTCGTCCGGCGTGTCGTTGGCCTGGCCGATTTCCTGCAGGATCACGCCGCGCTCGCGCTCGAGTTCATCGGGTGCGAGGCTGCTATGGGTCAGGATATCACCGATGATGTCCGCACCCAGATCAAGGTTTTCCTTGAGCAGCTTGACGTAATAGGCCGTGTGCTCGCGCGCGGTGTAGGCGTTGATGTGGCCGCCCACGTTCTCGATTTCCTCCGCGATGCCCACGGCGGTGCGGGTGCCCGTGCCCTTGAAGGCCATGTGCTCGAGAAAATGGGAAACCCCGTTCTCCGCCGCACTCTCGTTACAGGTGCCCGCGGCGACATACGCCCCGAGCGAGATGGTTTCCACCCTGTCCATCCGTTCGGTCACGATGGTCAGGCCGGAGTCCAGTCGGGTCACATTGATCAGGTCGGTCATGCTGGTCCTGCGGGCGGCGTGGCGCCTTGGCGCCAGCAACCCCTTGTTTACGTAAGATGGATGGGGGAAAGGCTCAGGGCGCGTTGGTCAGGACCGCCGCGCGCACCTTGTCCTCGATCACGCCCAGATCGGCAGGCACCACGGTGTAGCGCTCGGGCCGGTCATACAGGTCGGCAAGCGAGTCGGGCAGGGCCGGGCGGATGCCGGTGGCCTTCGCCATCGCATCGGGGAACTTGGCCGGGTGCGCGGTGGACATGGCCACCATGGGAATGCCCGGCTCACGGAAGGCGCGGCCCGCCGCAATGCCGATGGCGGTGTGCGGGTCGGCCAGGTAGTGGCTGCGCGTGTTGAGCGTGCGGATTTCGGCTGCCGTCGCGTCATCATCGAGCGCCATGCCGTGGAACAGGGCATTGGCGCGGTCCCACACGGGGGTTGCGACCTTCATCACGCCGGTCTTGCGGAAATCGGTCATGATGCGCGCGCAGGCCGCGGCGTCGCGGTCGAGCAGTTCGAACAGAAGGCGCTCGAAGTTGGAAGACACCTGGATATCCATCGAGGGCGACAGGCTGGGCACCACGCCGTGGATGCTCATGTCGTTCTCATTGAGGAAGCGGCTCAGGATGTCGTTGCGGTTGGAGCCCACGCACAGCGCGCGGATGGGCAGGCCCATGCGGCGGGCCACCCAGGCTGCCAGCACGTTGCCGAAATTGCCGGTGGGCACCGCGAACGACACCTCGCGGTCGGGTGCGCCAAGGGCGAGGGCGGCATAGACGTAATAGGGCACCTGCGCTGCAATGCGCGCCCAGTTGATGGAGTTGACCGCCGAGAGGCTCATATCCGTGCGGAAGGGCAGGTCGGCGAACATCGCCTTGACCAGGTCCTGGCAGTCATCAAACGTGCCCTTGACCGCAAGGTTGGTCACGTTGGGTTCCAGCACGGTGGTCATCTGCCGGCGCTGCACCTCCGATGTGCGGCCCTCGGGGTGGAGGATGACCACGCGCAGGCGCTCGCGGCCCCGGCAGGCCTCGATGGCGGCCGAGCCGGTATCACCCGAGGTCGCACCCACGATGGTCACTTTCTCGTCACGCTCGGTCAGCACGTGGTCGAACAGGCGGCCAAGCAGCTGCATGGCCATGTCCTTGAAGGCCAGCGTCGGGCCGTGGAACAGTTCCTGCACGAACAGCCCGTCTTCCACCTGTGTCAGCGGCACGATGGCGGGGTGATCGAATCGGCTATAGGCCTCGCGGCACAGCTTCAGCAGCACATCGTGCGTAATCGACCCTTCGGCGAAGGGGGCGATGATGCGGGCCGCAAGCTCCGGGTAGGGCAGGCCACGCAGGCCGCGCCAGTCATCGACCGAAAGCTCGGGCCAGCTTTCCGGCAGGTACAGGCCACCGTCCTCTGCCAGCCCCGCCAGCAGAACGGACGAAAAATCGCGGACGGGGGCTTGCCCCCGGGTAGAAATATAGCGCATGGCGCCATCATAATCCCAACCGCCCCCCGCGCGAAGGGGGCGCAGGCCCCGTGCGGGCGATTCCGCTGGCGGTGTGTCAGAATTTCGGCGGGGGCAGGTGGCCTACATTTATGCGGTAGATATGCACCGGCCACTGTATGGCATTGGCGCCGCCATTGAGCGGGGCCGTGCGGTCAAGCTGGGCGGCGGGCACGTAAAGCTGGCCGTCCTTCGTGGCAAACGAGCCTGCGGGCCAGTGCAGGCGCGGGTCGGTCACGATTTTCTGGTACACCCGGTCGGGCATCAGGCGGAAGATGCTGCCGGTCGAGACATCATTGAAATACAGCGTGCCATCCGGCCCCACGGTAATGCCGCCGAGGGGGGGCGTCTTGTACCACAGCGTCGGCCCTTCCTCGAGTTCGATGGGGGTGACGTCGGGGTCGACCAGCAGGTCGGTATCGAGCTTGTAGACCGGGCCGCAGAGCGGCTCGAAATACAGCCACTGCCCATCGGCGCTGATATCCATCTGGCTGATATTGACAATGGCGGTGTGGCCTGCCGGGTTGGTCGCCACCTTGCCCTCCACCGTAATGGGCTGGTGGGCGGTCAGCGCAGGCGTATGCTCCATCAGGCGGCGCTGGATGTTGGTTTCGAGCTGGATCACGATCATGGCCGGAACCCCGGCGTCGCCCACAAAGGCATGGCCACGCGCCACGCGCATGGTGGCGGCATAGCTGCCCGCGCGCAGCATGTCGGGGTTGAGCGGCCAGGTCTGGAGCACGCGCTGGCCTTTTGTATCGAGCTTGATGATCTTGGGGCCACCCTCGAGCGGCCTGCCCGCGGGGTCGGGCTGGCCACTATCGAGCACCCATAGCGTGCCATCGGGCTGGAGCTGCATGTCAGCCGGTGCCACAAGGCGCGAGGAGGCCGGGGCAGCAGGATCATTCCATGTGGCGTCGGGGTAGGGCTGCGGGTTGCCGCTGGCATCGAGCACGGCAAGCCCCGGACCGGAATTGCCTGCCCAGCGCGGCAGTTCGACCAGCAGCCTGCCATCGGGCAGCACCACCACGCGGTCCCATGCGCTGGTGGAGGAGGATGCGACCTCCTCCAGTGCCGCGGGCGGGTTGAGCGGCGGCGCGGGCTTGGCGGCATGGGCTGCGGGCAGCATGGCCAGCAGGCTGGCGCCGCAGGCAAGGAGAAAGCCCGCATGGCGCAGGCGGCGGAAGGCTGTAGGGATCATGGCGTGCATCGCGCCTTATCTCGTCACGAACGGGGACGAATGGCAAGGCCATGATGCGGCATGCCCGCCCTGACCTGATGCGTGCCGAGAAAGCCAGATAAAGTTTTTAGTGAAGCTTTTTTCAAAAAGCGTCGAAAGAGGCCGCCTTTTTGAAAAAAGGCGGCACCCAAGACTTTTATGAATTCAAGGGGCTTAGACCTGCGCGCAGTAACGCTGCCGCAGGTGGCGCAGATACGGACCGGTATTGGGCACCGCCCCCGTGGCGTCGCGCACGATCTCCTTTGTGGTGGCCCCGCTGCCACGGGCATGGATGCGCGGGCGCAGCCAGTCGAGCAGGGGCGTGAAGTCGCCCTTTGCGATGGCAGGCATGATGGCGGGGTTGTCGCGCATGGCGGCCTCGCGCAACTGCGCTGCAATGATTGCGCCCAGCGTATAGGTGGGGAAATACCCCCACGAGCCGGACGGCCAGTGGATATCCTGTAGGCAGCCCAGACGGTCATTGGGCACTTTCAGGCCCAGCAGGTCATGGATGCGGGCATTGAAGGCCTCGGGCAGGTCGGCCAGCTTCATTGTACCCGCGATCAGCGCGGTTTCCATCTCGTAGCGCACGAGGATATGGGCGGGATAGGTCACCTCATCGGCATCCACGCGGATGAAGCCGGGCCGCACGCGGGTGACAAGGCGGTGCAGGTTGTCAGCCTCCCACGGTGCATCATTACCGCTGCCGCCAAAGGCCGTGCGCAGGCGCGGGGCCATCCAGTCCATGAAGGGACGGCTGCGGGCCACCTGCATTTCCATCAGCAGGGACTGGCTTTCATGCAGGCTCATGCCGCGCGCCTCGCCCACGGGCTGGGCGCGCCAGTCTTTCGGCAGGCCCTGCTCATACAGGGCATGGCCGGTTTCATGCACGATGCCCATCAGCGCGTTGATGCAGTCACCCTGCTCGTAACGGGTGGTGATGCGCACGTCATCCTCCGCCCCGCCGCAAAACGGGTGCAGGCTGACATCCAGCCGCCCGCGCTGCATGTCAAAGCCCAGGGCGGCCATGGTTTCGCGGCCCAGTTTTTCCTGCGCGGGCACGGCGAACGGGCCGGTGGGGGCAACGGGCGCAGGCAGGCTTTTCTGGTGGTCCAGCGCGGTTGCGATCAGGTGGGGCAGTTCGCTGGCCAGTTCGGCAAAGACGGGGTCGATATCCGCCTGCCGCGTGCCTGCATCATACTGGTCAAGCAGGGCGTCATAGGGGGAAAGGTTGAGGGCCCCGGCCTTGGCGGCCGCGACGGCGCGCGTGCAGTCCAGCACGGTTTGCAGGTGGGGCAGGAGCCCGGCGAAATCGCTGTCCTGCCGCGCGGTGCGCCATGCCATCTCGCAGCGCGAGGCCGCGCGGGATGTCGCCTCCACCAGGTCACCGGGCACGGCGGCGGCATGGGCGTGCTGGCGGCGCATCTCGGCCAGGTTGGCCGTGGCCATGGCGTCCTTGCCGGGTTCGGCGCGGGCCAGCAGGTCGGGCATGTCGGGCGCGGTCATGAGCTCGTGCGAGAGTACGGCAAGGGTGGCGATGCTCTCGGCGCGGCTGTCGGCAGCGCCTGCGGGCATCATGGTGTCCTTGTCCCACCCCAGAATGCCGAGTGCGTTGCGGATCTGCCCCATGCGGGCAAAACGCTGGCGCAGGATGTCATAGGCCTGCTGGCCGGTGGGGCGGGACGGGATGTTCATGCGCACTCCTGCGTAAAAATCATGCCCACCAGTCTGTAAGACATAAGAAAGTTTTTGGTGAAGCTTTTTTCAAAAAGCTTCGGAAAAACGCCGCCCGGCGTTCGGGTTTCGCCTGCAAACCATTCCTTAACCTCCCGCCCTGTATGCAAACCAGTCCTGTCAGCAATCAAGGGAAAGCGCATGCCATGAACGCGATGACGGGGCGCACGGGCCTGCTGGCACGCGGGCAGGTGGCGCTACGGGCGGGCGACATGGCGGGGGCCCGCGCCTGTTTTGCCACCATGCTGGGGTTCTGGCCCGATGATCCTGACGCTCTGCATGGCCTTGCCTGTGTTGCGCTGGCGCTTGGCCGGGCGGATCGCGCCATCAGCCTTGCCGGGCGGGCGCGGTGTGTCGCGCCGCCGGGGCATCCCCATCTGGGGCATTATCATGAGGTGCTGGCCCGCGCGCTGCTGGCCTGCGGGCACCATGCCGCCGCGCGGGCCGCGATCCGGGCCGCCTGCCTCTGCCGCCCCGATGATGGCGCGATCATGCTGGCGCAGGCCGAGGTCATGGAGCGCACGGGCGATATCGCGGCGGCAGAGGCGGCCCATGCGCGGGCCGTGGCGTTGGGCGGCGTGGCCGCGCGGGTGGCGCAGGCGCGTTTCTGGCAACGGCGCGGGCGGGGTGCGGCGGCGCTGGCCCAGATGCGCCATGTGGCAGCGCATGCCCCGCATGATGGCACGGCGGTGCATGAACTGGTGGGCATGCTGCTGGCCCACGACCACCGGGAAGAGGCCGAAGCCGTGCTGCGCCGCCGACTGGCCCATGACGGGCGCGACGGGCAGGCGCTCTCCACCCTTGGCGCCCTGCTGTTTGCCTCGGGCCGCCTGCGCCCGGCGGCCACCATGCTGCGCGCGGCCCTGCGCCATGATCCCGCCCCCGAAACGGCAAGCAACCTTGGCCTGACCCTGATGGCGCTGGGAGAGATGGCGAAGGCGCAGGCCGTGCTGGCTGATGCCTGCCGCGCACGGCCGGATGATGCCCGCATTGCCCTCAACCACGCCACCGCCCTGTTTGAATCCGGCCGGCATGCGCAGGCTGGCACGGCCTTTGAGGATCTGCTTGCCCGCAGCCCCACGCCCGATCCGGCCACGCTGTCGCGCGCGCGGTTCAATCTGGGGGTGGCAAGGCTGGCCGAAGGGGATCTGGCGCTGGGCTGGGCGCTGTGGGAATCCCGCCTCGCCTTCATGCCGCCACATCCTGCCGCGCACCGCCTGCCGCGCTGGCAGGGCCAGGCGCTGCCTGCGGGGCGCAGGCTGCTGGTCACGATGGGGCAGGGGCTGGGCGATGCGGTGCATTTCCTGCGCTATGTGAGGCTTGCGGCAGCGCGCGTGCCGGTGGTGCTCGACGTGCCGCCCGGCCTGCGCCGCCTGGCGGCCACGCTGGGGCAGGCGGTGGGTGAAAACACGCCGCACCCGATCGAAATTATCACCCCCGATAAAAATGACTGTCAGGGCGTGGCCTGCCAGTGCGACCTGTTCAGCCTGCCCGCCCTGCTGGGCGTGCGTGCGGTGGCCCCGTTCCGGCCCTATCTGGGGCAGACTGCGTGGCGGCGGCAAAACCATGCCGGGCCGTTGCGGGTCGGGCTGTGCCATGCGGGCAATGCCGCCTATCGTTTTGATGCACGGCGCTCGATCGCGGCTGAAGCACTGGCCGCGCTGGCGCAGGTGGAGGGGGTGACGTTCATCTCGCTGCGCCCCGGTCGTAATCCTGCGCAGGACGCGGCTTTCATGCAGCACGAACTGGCGGCGGATGCGGACCTGCTTGCAACATCGCGCCTGATCGCCACGCTGGATCTGGTCATCAGCGTTGATACGCTGGCCGCCCATCTGGCAGGAGCCATGGGCTGCCCGGTCTGGCTGCTCAGCCGGTTCGGGGGGGACTGGCGGTGGTCAGCCGCATTTGACGCGGATCAGGGGCAGGGCATCTGCCCGCCCGTTTCCGTGCCGGGTGCTGGCGGCCCAGCCCCTGCCAGCCAGTGGTATGACAGCGTGCGCGTGCTGCGCCAGCCCGCCTTGCTGCCGCCTGGCCAGGCATGGCAGCCCGTGATTGCGGGCCTCGTGACCGCCCTGCAGGGCTGGGTCAGGCAGCGCAGGGGGTCAGATTGTAATGGATTCGAGCTCGGATGACCGGCGCTGGGCTGCTGCTTCCGCCTCCTGCAGGCCCGACAGCAGGGCCGCGCGCAGGCGGTCGAGGCGGCCCTTGTCGGTAATTTTCAGCCCGAACAGGTCCTTGACGTAAAATACGTCCACCGCCCGCACGCCATAGGTGGTGATGTGGGCGGAGGCGATCTGAAGTTTCTGCTCGCTCAGCGCCGCGGTCACGTCATGCAGCAGGCCGGGGCGGTCGCGCCCGTTGATTTCAACCACCGTGCAGGTGTTTGACGCGCGATTGTCGATCACCACGCGCGGCGGCACGTGAATTGCGCGCATGCGCCGGCCTGCAATCCTACGGCCACACTGCGCAATCTCGCGGTTGATGTTGATCTGCCCGGTCAGCGCCTGCTCGATCAGCAGCGACAGGCGGGCAAGCTGCTGCGGTTCCTCAAACGCAGCGCCGCCTGCATCCTGGATCCACAGCGTGTCGAGCGCCATGCCGTTGGTCATGGTGTGAATGCGCGCATCCACGATCGAGGCGCCTGCAATGGCCACCGCGCCCGCAATGCGCGAGAACAGGCCCGGATGGTCTGCGGCGTAGATGGTCACCTCGGTCACGCCACGCGCGGGCAGGGGCTGGGTCTCGACCGTAAGGGGGGAGTGGAGTCGCTCGGATTCGCCAATCAGCAGGGCATGGCGGGCATGGGTGTCGTGATCGAAGGACAGCCAGTAACTGCCATAGCCCAGCCCCATGAAGTGCTGCACGTCGGCCTCGTTCATGCCGTCTTCCACCAGCCACCCGGCGGTGGCGGCCTTGGCGCGCTCCACGCGCACGTCGCGCTCGGTGGTGGCAAGGCTGCCCTCCAGCACCTCGGCCACGCGCATGTAAAGCTCGTTGAGCAGCGTCGCCTTCCAGGCGTTCCACACGCGCGGGCCAACCGCGCGCATGTCCACGATGGTCAGCAAAAGCAGCAGCCGCAGCCGCTCGGGCGACTGGATGATGTCGGCCAGGTCAAGGATGGTCTTGGGGTCGTCGATATCGCGCTGGAAGGCGGTGTGGCTGAGCAGCAGGTGGTGCAGCACCAGCCACGACACGGTTTCCGTCTCCTCGCTGTCCATGCCCAGTTCGGGGCAGACATACAGCGCGATCTGCGAGCCGATTTCCGAATGGTCGCCCCCGCGCCCCTTGGCGATGTCATGCAGCATCACCGCCACGTACAGCGCCCGGCGTGAATGCAGGTTGCGCGCCAGGTCGTAGGCTACGGGAATCTCGTCGGCCCTTTGGCCGTGCTCGACCCGGCCAAGGATGCGCAGCGCGTCGATGATGTGCTCGTCAACCGTGAACACATGGTAGGTGTCGAACTGCATCTGCCCCACCACGCGCGACCAGTCGGGCAGCAGGCGGCCCATCAGCCCGGTCTCGTTGAGGATGTGCAGCCAGTAGGCGTTGCCCTTGCGCCGCCCCTCATCCATCAGGTGGAAGCTGGGGATGGCATCGGGCTTTTCCTCTTCCGCGCGCGCTGCGCGCTGCGGGCGCTCGGGGGGAGCGCCACACATCAGGTCGAGGAAGATGCGGGCGGTCTCGGGGTCGCCACGCAGGCTGGCGGCCTTGCGCTCCCAGCGGATGAGCTGGTGCATGGCCATGGGGTGGATGGGCAGCTTGCGCTTGTTGGCCCAGTCCAGCAGGCGCATCATCTGGATGGGTTCATTCTCGAACGACGTGCCGCGCTGGGGCAGGATGCGGCCGTCAATCACGGTAAAGCCCGCATCGCGCATCTGGCTGTCGGCCTCGGGCGCATTGGCCACGGGGCCGAGGGCCTGGCGCAGCACGGCGGGCTCGAGCACCAGGGTCAGGCGCATGACCTCGCGCACGGTCAGGAAGTAGTGGCGCATGAAGCGCTCCACCCCCACCTGCCGCCCGTGGCGCGTATAGCCCATGCGCCCGCCAACCACGGGCTGCACGTCGAATGTCAGGCGCTCTTCCGCCCGGCCGGACACGTAATGCAGGTGAAAGCGCACCCGCCACAGGAAGTCCCATGCGCGGCGCGCGCGCTTGGCCTCGGGCTCGGTCAGCAGCCCAAGCTCGCTGAAGCCCGGCGCCAGCAGGTCGGACACATGCCGCGTGCCAAAGGTGTAGCGGCACATCCAGTACAGTGTCTGGAGGTCGCGCAGGCCGCCGCGGCCTTCCTTCACGTTGGGTTCGACAAGGTAGGGGCTGTCGCCAAAGCGCTGGTGGCGGGCGGCGCGCTCCTTACGCTTGTCGGTAATGAAGCGATCGGCGCCGGATTTGACGCAGGCCACGATGTAGCGGGCCTGGAACATGGAGAACAGCGATTCGCTGCCGGTCAGGATGCGGGCGTCGAGCAGGGTGGTGCGCACCGTGGTGTCGGCTTCCGCCTCAGCAATACACTCGTTGATGGTGCGGGTGGCGTGGCCCACCTTCAGCCCGAGGTCCCACAGGAAATACAGGATGTATTCCACGCAGCTGCGCATGTCCTCGCCCTGCGCATCGGGGGTGAGGAACAAAAGGTCGATATCGCTGAACGGGGCGAGCAGCCCGCGCCCGTAGCCGCCGGTCGCCGCGATGGCGAACGGGGCCTCATGGTGCGAATCGATGCCGGTCTGCGCCAGCGCGTAGGCGCCGAGCACCCGGATCATGCCATCGGTATAGGCCGCGAGCAGCTTGCCTGCCTCAGCGCCCCCAAGGCGATGATGCTCGAATTCCTCGCGCACATGCGCCTGGTAGCGCGACAGGTGGCGGCGGAACAGCCGGATCGCCTCCTCACGCGGGGGAAGGGCGTGCGTGCCGTCGTGCTCCCTTGTGGGGAACAGGGCGGCATGAAGGGCGTCGGTCATCGCCTCGACGGAGGAGGCGGGAAGGGGGGCAGCGTTCGACATCGTGGGCGGATGGCGTCCTGTAAGTGGCGAGAATGATCCAGTCCGGGAGTGTGCCGCCCTTGATGGGGTCAGGTCCAGAGCCGTATCAGGGTTTCAGCAGTTTTTTGAGTTTATAGAGCATTTCCAGTGCCGTGCGGGGGCTGAGTGCGTCGGGGTCCAGCGCCTCGAGCATTTCAAGGGCGGCGGGAGGCACGGGCACCTGCGCGGGCTCGGCTTCCACCGCTTCGGCCTGCTGCTCGAACAGGGGCAGCGGCGGGGCCTGCCGGCCGCGTTCCTTTTCCAGCATGCCCAGAAGGCGGCCCGCGCGGCGCACCACGGGTTCGGGCACGCCTGCCAGCTTGGCCACATGCACACCCCAGCTGCGCCGCGCCGAGCCGGGCACGACCTCATGCTGGAAGATGACCTGCCCCTTCCATTCCCGCACGCTCATGGTGTGGGGGGTGAGGCGGGGCATGGTGTTGGCGAGTTCGGCCAGTTCATGGAAGTGGGTGGCGAATATGGCGCGGCAGCGCAGGGTGGAATGCAGCGTTTCGAGCACCGCCCAGGCTATGGCCAGCCCGTCGAGCGTGGAGGTGCCGCGCCCGATCTCGTCCACCACCACGAGGGAGCGCGGGCCGGCCTGGTTGAGGATGGCCGCCGTCTCGGTCATTTCCACCATGAAGGTCGAGCGCCCGCGGGCGAGGTCATCGGCCGCACCCACGCGCGAGAACAGCCGGTCCACCACGCCAAGGCGCATGCTGGCCGCTGCCACCGGCAGCCCCGCCTGCGCCAGGATGACGGCGAGCGCCGCCTGCCGCAGGAAGGTGGACTTGCCCGCCATGTTCGGGCCCGTCAGCAGCATGATGCGGTGGTCGGGCTCGAGGTCGCAGTCATTGGGGGTGAAGCGGGTGTTGCGTGGTAATGCGGCTTCCACCACCGGGTGGCGGCCCGCGCGGATGATGAAGGATGTATCATCGCCCACCACCGGGCAGCACCACGCGCCACCGCCCGCCAGCACCGCGCAGGACTGCGCGATGTCGATCACCGCAAGGGCGGCGGCCATGTCCGGCAGGGCGGCTTCATCAAGGATGTGGCCCACCACCTGCGTAAACAGGTGGCGCTCGCGCAGGGCAGCGTTCTCGGCGGCCTGTGCGATCTGCTGGTCAAGGCTGGCCAGCCGCTCGGTGGCAAAACGGCTGGAACTGGCCGTGCCCTGGCGCATGATCAGGTCATCACGCCCGCGCAGGCGGGTCGCTGCCGCGGCAGGCACCTCGATCACGTAGCCAAGCTGGGCGTGGTGGCGGATCTTGAGGTTGGCGATGCCGAATTCCTCGGCATATTCCTTCTGCAGCGCTGCGATGATGCGCCTGCTGCCATCGCGCAGTTCGCGCTGGGCGTCGAGTTCCTCATCATAGCCCGCGGCGATCGTGCCGCCTTCATCCATGCGTGCGGGCGGGTTTTCGCTCAGCGCGCGCTCCAGCAGGGCCTGAAGCGCTTGCGCACGGTCAAGGTGGCCCGCAGCCTGCGCCAGCAGCGGCGGCAGTTCCGCCTGCCGGTTCAGGATCTGCCCGATCTCACGCGCAACCCGCAGCGCCAGCCGGATGGCCCCGGCATCACGCGGCTGCCCGCGCCCGAGCGACAGGCGGCCAAGCGCGCGGGCCATGTCAGGGGCCGTGCGCAGGTGGGTGCGCAGGTCATCACGCACGCCCGGCCTGTCAAGTAGCCAGACCCACCCGGCCTGCCTGCGGGCAATGCGGTCGGGGTTGGTCAGGGGCGCTGCGATCCAGTCGGCCAGCATGCGGCTGCCCGCTGCGGTAACGGTGTTCGAGACGGCGGCAAACAGGGTGTGCTCGGTCGTGCCATCACGCGTGCGCAGCAGGTCGAGGCTGGCGCGGGTGGCGGGGTCAAGGCCGAGCACGTCCTGGCTGTCGCTGGGGCGGGGGTGTGACAGGCGCGGCAACTGGCCTGCCTGGCTGCGGCGGATGTAGTCCAGGGCGGCGGCGGCGGCCTGAGCCTCCGTATCGCTGAAGGTGCCGAATGCATCGGGGCTGGCCACGCCAAAGGCCTCGGCCATGCGGGTGCGGGCGGCCTCGGCGCCGGGCGGGGGCACGATGGGGGTGCGGCGGGGGGCGAAATCACCCAGCTCCACGTTGTCCGCGCACAGGATCTCGGCGGGGTCGAGGCGGCCAAGCAGGTCGTTCAGGTCGCGCGAGGGCACGCTTGCGGTCTCGAACAGGCCGGTGGAAATATCGATCCACGCAAGGCCGGGATCGCCCGCGTCACGCCCGGTGGGGCAGATGATGCAGGCCAGCAGGTTCTGGCGGCCTGCTTCAAGCAGTTCATCTTCCGTCAGCGTGCCGGGCGTGATCAGGCGCACGACCTCGCGCCGCAGCGGCCCCTTCGAGGCCGGTCGCCCCTTGCGCGGCTGCTCGGTCTGCTCGGCCACTGACACGCGGAAGCCCCGGCGGATCAGCCGCGCTAGATAGGCCTGCGCCGCATGCACCGGCACCCCGCACATGGCGATGGGCTGGCCTGCATGCGTGCCGCGCGCGGTGAGCGAAATATCAAGCGCCGAGGCCGCTGCCTCGGCATCATTGAAGAAGAGTTCGTAGAAATCTCCCATCCGGAAGAACAGCAGGGCGTCGGGGTGTTCGGCTTTGAGCGCAAACCACTGCGCCATGGCGGGTGTGGCGCCTTCGGGAGATGGAAATGTCATGTCTGGTGTCTACCGGTGGGGTGGGGGATTCGCCAGAAGGGAACGCCGCCTTTTTGAAAAAAGGCGGCACCCGAGAATTTTTACCCGTTGTTTTTAAAATGCTTTTACGCCTGTCGCTTACGCCCCAGCCGCCGTCTGACCGCGCCAAGGGCGAGCCGCAGGTCGGTCACCCCCAGCACGTGCAGCGCCACGAGATACAGCCCCACGCCCAGCCCGATCAGCACGCCCACATCCACAATCCGCATGACCGGGCCTGCCGTCATGGCATGGCCCAGCGGCGTATGACCAAGCAGGGCCACGCCGCCCGCCATCAGCCCGGCACAGCCCACCATGCCCGCAAGCTGGCGCAGCAGGCCCGGGTCAGGCACGAGTGCGCCGCGCCGCAGCAGGATGAAGGCCAGAACGCCCGCATTGACCATGGCGGCCACGCTGCTGGCCAGAGGCGGGCCGATATGGGCCAGCCAGTGCATGAAGCTGATGTTGAGAATGAAGTTGAGCGCCAGCGTGCCCATGCCCACAAGCACCGGTGTGCGTGTGTCGCCGCGCGCGAAGAAGCCGGGCGAGAGCACCTTGACCAGCACGAAGGCGGGCAGCCCCAGCGCATAGGCCCGCAGCGACTGCGCGGCCAGCACCGCGTCATGCGCCGTGAACTGCCCGTGGCCGAACAGCGCCATCATCACCGGAGCCGCCAGCACCAGCAGGCCGGCGGCGGCGGGCAGGGTCAGGATCAGGGCATAGGAAATGGCGCGGTTCTGCACGCCATGGGCCCCTGCCTCGTCATCGGCGGCAAGGTGGCGGGTGAGCACGGGCAGCAGCGTGGTGCCCGCAGCAGCGCCGAGCACGCCCAGCGGCAACTGGTTCACCCGGTCGGCAAAATACATGAGCGACACGCTGCCCGCGGGCAGCAGGGTGGCGATGATGGTATCGACCAGGAAGTTGATCTGGGTAATGCCGCTGCCCACCAGCCCCACGCCCATGCGGGCCAGCAGCGTGCGGATGCGCGGCGTAAGGCACGGCATGACCAGCCGCAGCCGCATGCCCGCCCGGCTTGCTGCATAGAGCAGGATGCTGAACTGCACCACGCCCGAGGCGCTCACCCCCCAGGCTGCGGCATGGGCCACGTCGCCCGTAAAGGGCGGCAGGAGCAATATGGCGGCGATGCCCACCACGTTAAAGCTGACATAGGCGGCAGCGGCCACGCCGAATTTGTGCATGCCGTTGAGCACGCCCGAAACCAGCGCTGCCCCGCAGATCATGAGCAGGTAGGGAAACGTGATGCGGCTGAGCGAGATGGCCAGCGAATCGCGCACATCCCCATGTGCGAAGCCCGGCGCGATCACGCGCAGCACGCCAGGCATGAAGATCTCGCCCAGCACGGTCAGCAGCAGGAGCCACGACAGCAGCACGCTCATGGTCTCGCTGGCGAACTGCCGTGCCGTATCCTTGCCCTCGCGCTCGAGCTGGGAGGCAAACAGCGGCACGAAGGCGGCGTTGAGCGCGCCCTCGCCAAACAGGCGGCGGAACATGTTGGGCAGGCGGAACGCGATCTGATACGCATCCTGCGCCGCCCCCGTGCCCAGAAGGGCTGCCAGAAGCTGGTCGCGCACCAGCCCGAGCACGCGGCTGATCATGGTCCAGCCGCTTACGGTCAGGAAGCCCTTCAGCATGCCTGGGGGCGTGCCATGGTATCCATCAGTGATCCATCACGGCGCGTTCGACCGCCATGCGCACGCGGCGCGATTCGGGCGAGGTGACGCAGGTGAACCAGTTGGCCAGGTTGCCGTCGCGCCCGATCAGGTATTTGTAGAAATTCCAGCGTGGCAGCGACAGGAATCCCCCCTCGCGCGCCAGCCAGCGAAACAGCGGAATCGCCTGCTGGCCCTTCACGTGGCTCTTGAGCGTGAGCGGAAAGGTGACGTTGTAGTTGCGCTGGCAGAATGTGCCGATCTCGGCAGGGGTGGTGAGTTCCTGGTTGCCGAAATCACCCGATGGCACGCCAATCACCATCAGGTCATGGCTGCGCCATGTGGTCCACAGGCTCTGCAGCCCCTCATATTGCGGGGTGAACCCGCATTTCGAGGCCGTATTGGCAATCAGGATCGGCTTGCCCCGCAGTGTGCCGAGGTCAATCTCGGAGCCATCCAGGGTGGGGAGTTTAAAATCGTAGATCGTGGTCATGGAATGCTCGGTCTCGTATGCGCGCCGGAATGATCCGATTGCAGGCTAGCACGCCGGGGTCAAGCTGCCTGTTTGCAAATGTGTAATGTGGCCTGCGCTCCGGTCAGGCGAATTCATGCCCCACGGGCCGGGCCATAAGCGCGGTTGCTGCCTGCGCCATGTCGATCTCGCCCGCCAGCAGGCTGGCTACCGTGGCGATGACGGGCGTGCTGACCCCGTGCGCCTGCGCCAGAAGGTGCAGGGCGGGGGCCGTAGCCATGCCTTCGGCCACGCCCTCAAGGGCTGCTGCCGCCTCCCGCGCGGGCATGCCCTGGCCCACGGCCAGCCCCAGCCGGTAATTGCGCGAGGCCGCCCCCGTGCAGGTGAGCAGCAGGTCGCCGATCCCCGCAAGGCCGGACAGTGTTTCCACCTTGCCGCCCAGCGCGTGCGACAGGCGGGCAAGCTCGGCAATGGCGCGGGTAATCAGCCCCGCGCGGGCGTTCTCGCCCAGTTTCGCGCCCATGGTGGCCCCTGCGGCAATGGCCACCACGTTCTTGGCGGCCCCCCCAAGCTGCACGCCGGTCGGGTCATCGCTGGCATAGAGCCGGAAGGCGGGCGTGGTCAGCAGGTCGGCCAGCCTGCGGGCCTGCGCGCGCTCGGCGCTGGCCAGCACGGCGGCGGCGGGCAGGCTTGCTGCCACCTCATGCGCGAAATTGGGGCCGGACAGCACGCCAAGAACGCTATGGGGAAACACCTCGCCCAGCACCTGCAACGGCATGAGGCCGGTGCCCTGCTCGATGCCCTTGCAGCACGCGATCATCGGTGCGCAGGGGTGCAGCGTGCTGGCGATCGTGCGCAGGTGCTGCATGGGGCAGGCCAGCAGCATCAGATCCGCCTGGTGGGGCAGGGTATCGGTGACCGTAATGGTTTCAGGCAGGGCGAAGCCGGGCAGGCGTGGCATGACCCTTCCTGCCGAGAGGGCGGCGGGATTGCGCGCCCACAGCGTGACATGTGCGCCCGCGCGGGCGGCCTGCAGCGCCAGCGCCGTGCCCCAGGCGCCCGCGCCGATGACGGCGATGCGTTTGGTGTGGGTCATGATGTGCGTTCTCCGCAGGTGTGTGTGCCGTAAACCGGCCTTCTGTCATGTGCCTAACCGCAATGCGGCGCGCGGGGTTGCCGGGCAAGGGGACGGGCGGGTCTGTATCTGATAAAGGTTTCTGGTGAAGCTTTTTTCCAAAAAGCTTCAAAAGACGTCCCCTTTTTGAAAAAAGGCGACACCCAAAAACTTTTATCTTTTAAGACGTGGCCTCGATCGGATCTGCGGTCATGCGCTGCGCCATCTCCGCCAGCGGCCAGCGCGGGCGCGGGCGCAGGGCGATGTCGTCGGGAATGGGCAGGCCCGCCGCGCGGCGCGCGCGCATGGTTTCGATCGCGGCCCATGCCACCATTACCGCGTTATCGGTGCACAGCCTGAGCGGAGGGGCGGCAAAGGGCAGGTCGTGGCGGGTGGCGAACTGCTGCAGGCTGGCCCGCAGCACGCCATTGGCCGCAACGCCGCCTGCCACCACCAGCGTGGTGGGGCGCTCCATCATTTCCAGCGCATGGCCAAGGCGGTCGATCACGATGTCGCTCACCGCCTGCTGGAAGCTTGCGGCAATATCGGCGGCTTCCTGCCGGGGCAGGGCGGTGCGCACTTCGGCGGGCAGTTTCTGCGCCACGGCGGTTTTCAGGCCGGAGAAGGAGAAATCACAGCCTGGCCGGCCCATAAGCGGGCGCGGCAGGGGCACCGCGCGCGGGTCGCCCTCACGCGCCAGTGCCTCCACCGCAGGGCCGCCCGGCCAGCCAAGGCCGAGCATCTTGGCCACCTTGTCAAATGCCTCGCCCGCCGCGTCATCAATCGTGCCGCCCAGCCTGCGGTAATGGCCCACGCCTTCCACCGCGATGCACTGGCAGTGCCCGCCTGATACCAGAAGGAGCAGGTAGGGAAATGGCGCGCCATTCTCCGCCACGCCGGGCAGGCGGGCGGTGAGCGCATGGGCCTCGATGTGGTTGACGGCAATGAAGGGTTTATCAAGTGCTATGGCCATGCCCTTGCCCATGTCGGCACCCACGATCAGCCCGCCAATCAGCCCCGGCCCGCAGCTTGCGGCAATGGCGCCGAGCTCGCGGGGCTGCATGTTGGCCTTGGCCAGCGTGTCGCGCACCAGTGCGGGCAGGGCGGCAAGGTGGGCGCGGGCGGCAATTTCGGGCACGACCCCGCCAAATGGCACATGGCCGGATTGCGTTAATGTCGTTTCTGCCACGATCTGGCCGTCTGTCGCCACGATGGCACAGGCGGTGTCATCGCACGAAGATTCAATGGCCATAACGGGAGTTGGCAGATCGGGTGGGGTCTGGTCGCTGGCGTGCATGGCGTAATTTACAATCCGGATGTGTCGATTGTCATCTTTCCTTTATCGCGATGCGGTAATAGACACGCGATATGGAGTCCGCAAAGCCATCCGCCCCGTTTCCATCGTCCGCGCTACAGAAAGTCGCGGCCGAGGCTGCTGCACGCCAGCGAAAGGAAGCCACCCATACCGAACCCCACCGGCGGCAGCTGCCGCTGAAGGTCGGCACGCGGGCCTCCCCGCTGGCGCTGGTGCAGACGCGCGCCTTCCTGACGGTGCTGACCCGCTTCTGCCCCGTCCTGCGCGACATGGGCGCGTTTCAGGAGCACCAGATCAGCACCACGGGCGACCAGGTGCTCAACCGCAAGCTGGCTGAAATTGGCGGCAAGGGCCTGTTCGCCAAGGAAATCCATGAGGCGCTGCTTGATGGACGGATCGATTTTGCCGTCCACAGCCTCAAGGATCTGGAAACCACGCTGCCGCCGGGTCTGGTGCTGGCCTGCACGCTCAAGCGCGAGGATGCGCGTGATGTGCTGATCCTCGGCCCCGGCTGTGGCGAGCCTGATCCGGCGGACCCGTATGCCGTTCTGCCGCAGGGTGCGCTGGTGGGCTGTGCCTCGGTGCGGCGGCAGGCGCAGATGCTGCATGTGCGCCCCGACCTGAAATTCGGCCTGCTGCGCGGCAACGTGCAGACACGCCTCGACAAGCTGGCCGCGCGCCAGTGCGATGCAACGCTGCTGGCCTATGCCGGGCTGCGCCGCCTTGGCATGGAAGACCGCGCCGACGTGATCCTTGACCCCACCATCATGGTGCCAGCGGCGGGGCAGGGCATTGTGGGCGTGACCGTGCGCGAAAGCGACGTGGAACTGCGCGAACTTCTTTCCGCCATCGAGGATTACGAGGCCCGCGCGGTGGCCACCGCCGAGCGTGCGCTGCTGGCCGAGCTTGATGGTTCGTGCCGCACCCCCATTGGCGGTTACGCGCGGCTGATCCCGGTCGTGGCCGGTGGCGCACCGGAACTGCACCTGACCGGGCTAGTGGCGCGCGAGGACGGCTCCTTCCTGCTCAAGCGCTCGATCAGCGGCGCGCCGTCCGATGCAGCCCGTCTGGGCCGTGACCTGGGCCGCAGCCTGCGGGCCGACAGCCCGGCTGATATTTTTGCCGAAAGCGCCTGATCCGCCCGACACTTCCGTTGCGCGTGACGGGGTGATCATTACCCGCCCCCCGCCGGGCCTCGCCCCCACCGTGGCGGCGGTGGCCGGGCTGGGGTGGCGGCCCATTGCAGCTTCCATGCTGCATGTCGCGCAGCTTTCCCTTGCCCCGAACACCCCCCGGCCCGATGCCCTCGTGCTGACCAGCGGGCAGGCCATCGCCGCCATCAATCGCCCCGAATGGCATGATGTGCCCTGTTACGTGGTGGGTCATGCCACAGGCGAGCGGGCGCGTGCGGCCGGTTTCAGGCATGTCGTTACGGCAGCTGGCACGGCGGATGATCTGGGTGCGCTGCTGCGTGCGGCCCTGCCCGTGCGTGGCCTGCTGCTGCTGGCCGTGGGGCGTGGCTATGGGGATGACATGGCGCAGGCGCTGCGTGCGGCGGGGTTTCGCGTCATCAGGCGCTGTGTCTATGCGGTGAGCCCCGAACAGCGTCTGCCCGCGCAGGCTGCGCAGGTGCTGGCGGCGGGGCAGGTGGCGGCGATCCTGTTCTATTCCACCCGCACGGCGCAGGCTTTTCTTGCGGCCCTCAGTGCTGCGCAGGCCGCGATGCTGGGGCAGGTGGTGGCGGTGGCCATGTCAGATGGCGTGGCGTCAGCCCTGGCCTGTGGGCCAGCATGGAGGGCCGTGCGCGTGGCAGCCCGGCCGGATCAGGCCGCCATGCTGGCCTGCCTTGGCAAAGCCCGCTGAGCAGCACGCCCGGAAAAGTTTTTGGAGAAGCTTTTTTCAACCCGCAAGGGAATGGCACGAACCATGAAAAAAGGCCGGGAGCCAATGCCCCCGGCCTTTTGCCAGTAACCGCCAGAAGGATCAGGCGTGGCCCGGCGTCTGGTCAAACGAGTTACGCTTGGCCTGCCACAGCGCCACGAAGTCGATCGGCTGCAGCACCACGGGCGGGAACCCGCCATCGCGCGTGACTTCGCTGAGGATGTTGCGCACATAGGGGAAGATCAGGCGCGGCACTTCAACAAGCAGGATCGGCTCGACCAGCTCGGCGGGCGGGTTGGTCAGGGTCACGATGCAGGCATAGGCCAGCTCGGCAATGAATACCGGACGCCCCTGCGGGCCACCTTCCTGCTGCGGCGGCTCGCTGGCCTCGGTCTTTACGGCCAGGATCACCTCAAACACCATCTGGTCGGGTTCCAGACGGTTGGCCTGCACATCAATGTTGACCGAAATCTGCGGGTTGGTGCGCAGTGTTGCGAAGATCTCCGCCCCGGCGGGCACTTCGAACGAAAGGTCCTTGATGTATTGCAGGTTGATCGCCAGCGGCTGCGCCGGGGGGGCGGTCTGGTCGTTTTCAGGGGTGGGCGGCTTGGTCGTGTCGGACATGCTTGTCTGTATTCCCCACAAGAGAGACGCAAAAAGATTTAAGGGTACCGTATCCTCTGGCCGTAGCATGGGTATGCAGGTGATGCCATACCAGCTGCCGGAATTTTAACGCCCGTCGCGCATTGTGCTGGCTCCGGGCGTTGCCTATGTTGTAGCGCAGGGTAATCTTTGGCAGGCTGGCTCGCCTGCGGTAATGGACGCGCGGCATGAATTTTTCTTTTGGTCATTTTCCGCTGGATCTGATTGTTCTGGGGCTGGTGGCTGTCTTTCTCGTGCTGCGGCTGCGCAGTATCCTTGGCCGCCGTGTCGGTGCCGAGCCGACCCCGCGCCCCGTGGCGCCGCCGCCCATGGCCCCCACCGCAGTGCCGGCAACGCCCGAGCCGCCCCCGCCCGCCGTGACCTATGACATTCCCACGCCCGATACGCGCGTGGGTGGCGTGCTGGCCCGCATTGCCGCACTCCAGCCCGATTTTACGCCAGACGGGTTTGCCAAGGGCACGGAGACGGCCTTTCGCCAGATCGTGACCGCCTATGCGGCAGGCGACCTGAACACGCTGCGCACGCTGCTGACCGCTGCCACCTTCACGGCGTTCGAGTCCGCGATCCAGTCGCGCCAGCAGGCGGGCGAGACCCTGCGTAGCGAAATCCGCGATATTACCGATATCGCGATCATCGGCGCGGATATCGACGAGACGACAGGCCCCAATCCTGTCGCTCATATTGAAGTGCGCATCGTGTCCGACCAGATCAGCGTCACGCTGGATGGCAACGGCCAGCCCGTGACGGGCATAGATGCCGTGACCGAATTCTCCGACCTGTGGGTGTTCGAGCGCCTGCTTGGCGTAAATGGTGATGGCTGGCGGCTTGGGGCAAGCCGCAGCGCGTAAGGCAGATGAACGGCCTTACTTTCATCAATAAAGTCATGATAAATACATCTTTATGAAAGTGTTCAAGCGTATCGCGCCGTTGTGCGCCGTTGTCGCCCTGTGCGGGTGTCATATGGAGTCCCCCACGCTGGGGGCGAAGGCACCTTCTTCCCATGCCCGCGCACTCTCGTTCAGCAAACTGCCCGGCTGGCAGGACGATGCCCTCGAAGAGGCGCTTCCCGTCTTTCTGGCTGAGTGCCACAAGATCGAGAGCCTGCCGCCTGAAAGCGGGCTGGGTGGTGACCCTTCGGCGCATGCGGGCCATCAGGTGGGCGACTGGCAGGCCGCCTGCACGGCAGCCCGTGCGGTGCCGACCGGCGACCGGGCGGCGGCGCGGGCATTTTTCGAGCAATGGTTCGTGCCCACCCGCATGGCCGCGGGCAAGCGCGCGGGCGGCATGCTGTTCACCGGTTATTTCGAGCCCGAGATCCGCGGCTCCCTGCGCCGTGGCGGCATTTACCAGACCCCCGTCTACCGCAGGCCGCCTGACCTGGTGCGCCAGCGTGATGCACAGGGCAATGTGGTGACCGGGCGGTTGCATGACGGGCAGATCGTGCCCTACTGGACCCGTGCGCAGATCGACGGCGGCGCGCTGGCGCATGAAAAGCTCGAACTGCTGTGGCTGGCCGATCCGGTTGACCTGTTCTTCCTGCAAATTCAGGGTTCAGGGCGTGTGCGCCTGCCCAATGACGAGATAGTCCGCCTTGGCTTCGATGGCCTCAATGGCCAGCCTTACGTGCCGCTGGGCCGGGCCATGGTGGCGCAGGGCCTGATTGGCAGCGATGACATCAACATGGCCTCGATCCGGGGCTGGCTGGAAGCGAATCCGGGTCAGGCGCGGGCGGTGATGGAGCAGAACCCCAATTACGTCTTCTTCCGCCAGCTGCCTTCCGACAGCCCGCTGGCCGGTGCGCCGGGCGCGCTGGGCGTGCCGCTCACGCCGGGGCGCTCCATGGCGGTCGACCGCTCTTACATTCCGTTGGGAAGCCCGGTATGGGTGCAGGCGCAGGTTCCGGTTGCAGGCCACCTGGCGGCGTGGAACCGGCTTGATTTTGCGCAAGATCTGGGTACCGACATCAAGGGACCGGACCGGGCCGACCTGTATATGGGCTGGGGGCCGGAGGCGGCGCAGGCGGCGGGAAACCTGCATTCACCCGGCCAGATGATCCTGCTGGTGCCCCGCAGCGAACCGGGGCGGGAAAAGAAGCACAGGCATAAACACAAACACTAGGTCCGCCCTGGGCGGAGTTAAGAGCGTAGCAGCATCATGACAGGGCGACCCCGCGCGGGGCAGGTTTCCGCATCCACACCCCGCCTGCCGCGGACTGTCCGTTACACCGAGGGGCCGCACCTGCTCGTGCGCGGTGACTGCCTGCGCGCGCTGCGCCGCATGGAAGCCGATAGCGTGGATGTGGTCGTGACCTCGCCGCCCTATAATATCGGCCTGAAATACCGCACCTATCGCGACCGGCTGGAAGAGGACGGCTATCTGGACTGGATGGTCGAGATCGCGCGCGAGGTGCGCCGCGTGATGCGGCCCGATGGGTCGTTCTTCCTCAACGTGGCCGGGTCATCAGCCCAGCCCTGGCTACCGTTCGAACTCATGGTGAGGCTGCGCGAGCTGTTCGTGCTGCAAAACCATATTGCATGGGTCAAGTCGATCTCGGTCGGTACCGACACGCATGGCCACTTCAAGCCGGTCAACAGCCACCGTTACCTCAACCGTAACCATGAGCACCTGTTCCACCTCACGCGCGGGGGTGATGTCGGGCTGAACCGGCTCAATATTGGCGTGCCCTACATGGACAAGTCCAACATCGTGCGCCGTGGCCACCGCCAGGACCGGCGCTGCCGGGGCGATACGTGGTTCATCCCGTATGAGACGGTGCAGGGCAAGGCGCAGAAATTCCATCATCCCGGCACGTTTCCCGTGCTGCTGCCACAAATGTGCATCCGCCTGCATGGCAAGAGCGCGCCGGTGGTGCTCGACCCCTTCATGGGCACGGGCACCACGCTCGTCGCCGCCGTGCGCGAAGGGGGGCAGGGCATCGGAATTGATCTGGATACCATCTATGTCAATGTGGCCCGGCAGCGCGTGCGGCAGGCTATGGCGGCGGCTGAGGCTGGCACGGGCGGGATGGATGATCGAAATTCTTGATCGTTTTCATTAAAACGATTGTTTTGACAAATAATCCTCCGATCGACCAGAACATCCGCAGGCCAAGCGAAAGGGTTTTGCATGTCGATAAGGAAGATGGTTGCGGCGGCAGTGGTGGCAGGTGGCGTGGTATATGGCGGTACGGTCGCCTATCTCACCCATTTTGACCATGCAACCGCGCCCGCCCCTGCAGGCGCGGGGGTGGATGCGGTGTCACGCGCCGCACTGGATGTAGTGCGCGAGGCGCGGTGCGATTACTGCCACGCGGCCAAGGTCGAGCTGCCGTTCTACTTCCACCTTCCCGTGGCGCAGCCGCTCATGAGCCGCGACCGTGCCGAGGGGCTGCGCCACTTCCGCGTGGAGCCGGTGATCGACGAGCTGCAAAATGGCAGCGTGCCCGATGAGGAAAAGCTGGCCCGCATCGAGGAAGTCATCAACCAGAACCGCATGCCCCCCACGCTGTACCTGCTCATGCACTGGCATGCCCATCTTTCCGCCAGCCAGCGCGAGAGCATGCTGAACTGGATCGCGCAGGTGCGCCGCCAGCATTACGCCACCGCCGGCGTGGCCGAGCGCTTTGCCGCCGAACCCGTGCAGCCCATTCCCGAATCCGTCACGGTGGATGCCAACAAGGTGGCGCTGGGCCAGCGCCTGTTCTTTGACCGCAACCTGTCAGGTGATGAAAAGTCGAACTGTGCCTCCTGCCACAGCCTGCAGCATGGCGGCGTGGACGGGCTGGTCACGGCCACCGGCATTGGCGGCCAGAAGGGGCCGATCAATGTGCCGACGGTGTTCGATGCGGGCTTCAGTAAATGGCAGTTCTGGAACGCGCGCGCCGATACGCTGGCGCAGCAGGCGGCGGGCCCGGTCATGAACCCGGTCGAGATGGGGTCACATGACTGGAGCGCCGTGGCAGACCGCCTGCGCGCCGACCCGACCTACGCGCCTGCGTTCGCGGCCGCCTTTGGCAGCGATACGATTGACGAGACCACCATCACCAACGCCATTGCCGAATATGAAAAGACCCTGATCACCCCCGACAGCCGCTTTGACCAGTATCTGAAAGGCGATGACGCGGCGCTGAACACGCAGGAAAAACATGGCTACGCGCTGTTCAAGCAGGTGGGCTGTTCTGGTTGCCATACCGGCCCGTCCATGGGTGGGCAGGCGCTTGAGCCGATGGGGCTGGAAGGCGATTATTTCGCGGCCCGTGGCGGCAAACTGACCGATGCCGACAGGGGGCGCTTTGAAGTCACCCACGACCCGGCCGACATGGAGCGCTTCAAGGTGCCCAACCTGCGCAACATCGCGCTGACCGCGCCCTACTTCCATGATGGCAGCGTCAAGACGCTGGATGACGCCGTGCGCAAGATGGCGCGTTACCAGACGCCGGACCATGACATGTCCGAGCAGGACGTGGCGGATATCGTGTCCTTCCTCAACACGCTGACCGGGCGCTACCAGGGCGAGACGCTGCGCAACACCACGCCCTGAGTTGCCTGATAAAAAATGACTGATGTTTACGGGTGCCGCCTTTTTTCAAAAAAGGCGGCATTCTTTTTGCGCGGGCGCCATGCCTGAAAACATGGACCTTGCGGGCGCGGTATGATTCTATGCGCGCAGGCCACCGGCCCGCAGAAAGGAATCATACCGTGAGGCAGCGCAGACTGAACGAGGAGGAACAGGCCCTGTGGGCGGCCTTCGCGCAGGGTATCGCGCCGCTACGGATCGCGCCACGCCACACGGGCCAGACCCCACCTGCAGCTCCGCCGCCCTCCGTGCCGCCCGAGGCCGACCGGCCGGGCATGAGCCGGGCGGCCATCATGCAGCGCCTTGCACAAGGCGGCGTGCATGCGGTGCACCAGACCGCCAGCCATAGCCTGACGGTGCAGAAGGGAAAGGGCGGCGCATTCGAGATCGGTGTGCGCAGGCCGGGGCTGGATGACACAAGCTGGCGCGGGCTGGTGAGCGGCAAGCTGCGCCCCGAGCGCAGGCTGGACCTGCACGGGCAGGTGGCACAGACGGCGTTCCACCGCCTGCACGGCTTTCTCATTCAGGCGCATGCCGACAACGTGCGCTGTGTCGAGATCATTACCGGGCTGGGCAGCGGCCATCATGGCGGCATCCTGCGGCGCGAGCTGCCCTTCTGGCTGGGGCGCGGCGATCTGGGTCGCCTGATCCTGGCCGTGGTGCACCCGCATGCGGCCAATCAGGGTGCCGTGCGCGTGCTGCTGCGCAGGCCGGGCCGCGGCGTGTACCGCTAGAGCCGCCCCGCCGCCGCGCTGCTCAGCCCAGCCGCCAGCTGGGCAGGTTGGCGGCCAGCCAGCGGCGCAGGGTCATGATGCTTGAAGTATCGCCCGAGATCTGCCGCAGCGCCTCGGTTGCGTCCGTGCCGGTGAGCAGCGTGCGGCCCGCATCATGCATCGTGGCCTGCAGGGTGCCATCATGCAGCGCCTGCGTGGTGGCCGCCCGCCACCGCGCCAGCGTGGCCGATGAGGTCAGCATGGGCAGCACCAGCGCCAGGTCCACGCCCGCGGCCCCCGCCAGCGGCCTGAGTGCTGCATGCAGCAGGCTGTTCAGCGCCGAGCGCGCATCCTGGCGCAGCCGGTCTTCCATGTTCATGATTGTCTGGCCGGGCAGGCTGACGGTGCCGGGCCGGTCGGTCAGGGCAAACAGGGCGGGGCAGCCAGCCTGCGCCAGCGTGCTGGTCAGGGCCGCCGTCTCGGGCGTGCCCAGCGGGTCGGTAATCTGGATGACATCGACCTGGTTGTCGCGCAGGGCGGCGGCGGCGGCCTGCGGCGTGGCCAGGCCCGTAACCGGTATGGGCCGCAGCCCGAACAGCGTCATGGCCAGCACGGTGGGCAGTTCGATTCCGGTCAGAGTCGAGACGGCAATGCGCACGGGCCGGTCTCGCATGAAGCTGCCAAGGCTGCGGTGCAGCTGCGTGCGCCCGATCACGATGGGCACCGTCAGGCTGAGCAGCAGCGGCAGCCAGCGGCTGTAGTCGAAATGGATGCGCGGATCGCCGCACAGCGAGGAGACGAGCGCCGAGCCGGGAGCCGCCAGCGCCATCATGCCATCGGATGCGAACTGGGAATCGAACAGGTTGGCTCCCGTTACCCCGTCCTGCCCCACCGTATCGCGCACGCCAAGCGGGGTGGGCAGGCCAAACCCCTGGCCAAGGGCCGTGGGCAGGATGGGACTCCACCGTTCCGCCATGGCGCTGTGGCTGCCCGCCATGAGCAGCCCCGGCGTGCCGGTGGGAAGCTGGGGCAGGCGCTCACGCGGGAGCTCCGAGGCCCATGCCCCCCATGGCAGGGCGGCCCCTGCGGCCACAAGGGCCATGAAAGCCCGGCGGTTGATCATGGCTGGCGCCGCCGGTGGGGCCAATGCCCTGGCCGCCCGCCATCGGCCCATGCCGCAGGGGGGCGGGTGGGCTGGTCAGGGCGGGGCAGGGTGCGTGGAACGGGCATGGCGGCTATTCTTATGGCCAGTGGACCTCCGGGGGAAGGCTCATGAGGATGGCTTCGGTGTTTCCGCCGGTCTTGAGGCCAAAAATCGTGCCACGGTCATGCAGCAGGTTGAACTCGACATACCGCCCGCGCCGGACAAGCTGCGCCTTGCGCTGCTCGGGCGTCCACGGCTCCATCATGCGGCTGCGCACGATGTCGGGATAGGTTTCCAGGAAGCCGAGCCCCACATCGCGGGTGAACGCGAAATCGGCATCGAGGTTGCCGGTATTGAGCCGGTCATAGAAAATGCCGCCCAGGCCTCGCGCTTCATCGCGGTGGGGCAGGTAGAAGTACCTGTCGCACCATTCCTTGAAGCGGGGGTAATATTCGGGGTCATGCTTCTCGCATGCCTTGCGGAACCCGTCATGAAAGCGCGCGCCATCGCTGATGGCCTCGGCACTTTCGGGGAACATGGGGGTAATGTCGCCGCCGCCGCCAAACCAGCCCTGCGTGGTGATGATCATGCGGGTGTTGAAATGGGCCGCGGGCACCAGCGGGCTGCACATATGGGCGACGAGGCTGATGCCGGTGGCGAAGAAGCGCGGGTCTTCCGACGCGCCGGGAATCGAGTCGCGGAAGCCGGGGCTGAACACCCCGCTCACGGTGGAGACATTGACCCCTACCTTTTCAAACACGCGCCCGCGCATGAGGCTGATCACGCCGCCGCCGCCGGGCGTGCCATCCTCATTGGTGCGCGACCACGGCTTGCGCTCGAAGCGGCCCGCTTTTTCCTTGCCGGGCAGGGTGGGCGTGCCGGCGGCCACGGCCTCATCCTCGATCTGTTCAAAGGCCGTGCAGATCCGGTCGCGCAGGGTTTCAAACCAGGTCCGGGCGGTGTCCTTCAGTGCGTCGTGGGCGACGGGGGTGCGGGAAATTGTCATGCTCGTCTCATTTAGCCCGTTCTGGTCGTTCGCGATGGATATTACGGGTGCCCGTTTGTTCCACTTATTGCAAGACGGGTGATTGCAAGACTGGTCGCGCTGCCGCTAGGAAGGAGGCCAGCCCCGGCAGGAATGCGGGGGGATACGGAAATTAGGGCGGGAACGTAGCTGACATGCATGAACCGGGTCATCGGCAGGGCGGGGCGCATCCCCGGCGCATCATGTTACGCCGTGGCCTGCTGTTCGGCGGGTTGCTGGCGGTCATGCCCATGGGCAACGGGGCCAGGGCGCAGCCGCATGACTACCGCGAGCCGCCCCGCCAGCACTGGAGCTTTCAGGGGCCGCTGGGGCATTTCGACATGGCGGCCGTGCAGCGTGGCTATACGGTGTATGCCCAGGTCTGTTCCGCCTGCCACGGCATGCAGGCCGTGACCTATGGCGACCTGGCCGGGCTGGGGCTGAAGGAGGCCGATGTCAATGCGCTGGCCGCCAGCCACCACATTCCGGCGGGGGTGGATGCAGGCGGCCACCCGGTCACCCGGCCTGCCAACATGGATGACCACCTGCTCTCCCCCTACCCAGATGCGCATGTGGCGGCGGCCGCCAACCATGGCGTGGTGCCGCCCGACCAGTCGCGCCTTGCCGTGGTGCACCCCGGGGGGGTGGACCGCATCTATGCCTTCCTGACCGGTTACGGCCAGACCCCGCCCGCGGGCACGGTGGTGCCGCCGGGCACGTTCTATAACCCGTACGCCGCCAACGGGCAGATCGCCATGCCGCCGCCCTTGTATGAAGGCGGCATTACCTACCCCGATGGCACGCCCGCCACGGTCGAGCAGCAGGCGCGGGATGTCACGACCTACCTGGCCTGGGTGGCCAGCCCGCACCTGACGGCGCGCCACCGCGCAGGCGTGGGGGTGATCGTGTTCCTGCTGATCCTGCTAGTATTTTCCATCTGTCTGAAACGGAGAACGTGGTCCAATGTCCACTAACGCTGCCACCGGCGAGCAGATCGAGCCGGTTATCGGCCTGATCGGCGGGTCCGGCCTGTATGATATCGAAGGCCTTGAGGACAAGGAATGGCGCACGGTCGAGACCCCGTGGGGCAAGCCGTCCGACCAGCTCCTGTTCGGCCGGCTTGATGGCGTGCGCTGCGTGTTCCTGCCGCGCCATGGCCGAGGCCACCCGCTGCCGCCCTCGCGCCTGAACTACCGCGCCAATATCGATGCGCTCAAGCGCTCGGGCGTGACCGATATCGTCTCGCTCTCGGCAGTCGGCTCGCTGAAGGAAGAACTGCCACCGGGCCACTTCGTGGTGATCGACCAGTTCATCGACCGCTCGTTCGCGCGCGAGAAGAGCTTTTTCGATACCGGCTGCGTGGCCCATGTCGGCATGGCCGACCCGCTCTGCCCGCGCATTGGCGACGTGCTTGAGGGCCAGTGCCGTGAACTCGGGCTGGACGTGACCCGTGGCGGCACCTACCTGGTCATGGAAGGCCCGCAGTTCTCCACCCGTGCCGAGAGCAATCTCTACCGCTCATGGGGCTGCTCGGTGGTGGGCATGACCAACATGCCCGAGGCCAAGCTCGCCCGTGAGGCCGAGATCTGCTACGCCACCGTCGCCATGGTCACCGATTATGACTGCTGGCACGACGACCATGACAGTGTCACGGTCGATGCGGTGGTCAAGGTGATGCAGCAGAATGCCAGCCGCGCGCGTGCGCTCGTGCGTTCGGTCATCCCCAAGCTGGGTGCGAAGCGTGGCCCCTGTTATGCAGGCTGCGATCGCGCGCTCGAGCACGCCATCATCACAGCCCCCGAAAAGCGTGATCCGGCGCTGCTCAAAAAGCTGGAAGCCGTTGCAGGCCGCGTGCTCAACCGCGGTTAAAAAACAGCCTTGAAAAAACAGAAGTTTTGGGTGCCGCCTTTTTTCAAAAAGGCGGCATTCTTTTTGGCTGTTACAGCCAGTGCTCGAAAAAGCTCAGCGTGCGCTGCATGGCCAGGGTGGCGGCGGCCTCGTTGTAGGACGGGCGATCCGTGCAGCCAAAGCCGTGATCGGCCCCCTCATAGGTAAAGATCTCGATCTCTTCATGCGCAGCGCGGATGGCGTCCACGTCATCTGCCGGGATATGGGGGTCTTCCGCGCCAAAATGCAGTTGCACGGGGCAGTTGGGCACCTGGCTGCGGGTCTCGGCAATGCCGCCGCCATACCATGCCACGGCCGCGGCGAACGCCCTGGTGTGGCAGGCCGCTTCCCACGCCAGCTTGCCACCCCAGCAGAACCCCACGATGCCCTTCTTCTCGGTTGTCAGCACGTCAGCCGCGGCCACGAGGTCGCGCAGCGCGTTCTCCTGCCCCACCTCGGCACGCAGCTTCAGCCCTTCGTGCATGCCCGTGCTGTCATACGGCAGGATGGCATCGCGCCGCGCGCGGTCGAACAGGGCAGGAGCAATGGCCTGATAGCCCTGAGCGGCAAAGGCGTCGCACACCGCGCGGATATAGGGGGTGACACCAAATATCTCCTGCACCACCACCACGGCGCGCGCCGCATCGGGCCGACCGGCCCGATAGGCGGAAAATTCATGCCCGTCCGCTGCTGTAACGGTTATGACTGCGCCCATGGTTTTCACTCCATTCTTTCCTTCATTGCGTGGCAAAGAATGATGCGGCCTGCCCTGACGTCAATATGAAACCCGCGTGAGGGACGACTTTATGAGAATTCCTTCCCATGAAGCCCCGCGCTGGCGGGCTGCACGATGGAATCGGCACGGCAGGGTGTCATGCATTGTGGGGAGGGCTGTTGCGCCGCTTTTGATGGGGGGCGAAGCACTCCATTAATCGATTGATATTCAATCATAAAATAAGGATTTTTGCCCGGAGTGCCTTTTGCGCGCGAATTCTGCGCCGTCTCGCTGTGCGCCATTCTTGACACCTGTGGGGGGGCTACCTATCTGGTGTTTAGCACTCTCACGAGGGGAGTGCTAACGCGATGCGGCCTGGCGCGCGCGCCAACCGGTGGCGTTGCTTGATTCAAGGGCGTTACCTTTAGAAGATTTGGAGCGATCCATGACGAAATTTCGTCCCCTGCATGACCGAGTGGTCGTCCGTCGCCTTAAGAGCGAGGAAAAGACAGCAGGTGGTATCATCATCCCTGAGACCGCCAAGGAAAAGCCGATGGAAGGCGAGGTGATCTCGGTGGGCGCAGGTGCCCGTAACGAGCAGGGCCAGATCGTGGCCCTCGACGTGAAGGCGGGTGACCGCGTCCTGTTCGGCAAGTGGTCGGGCACGGAAGTGACGATCAACGGTGAAGAACTGCTGATCATGAAGGAAAGCGACATCATGGGCGTGGTCGCCTGACCCACCCGCGCTTTCCGCACCGGGTAACCTTTTAAAAAACCTTTCCATACGGAGAAGAGAACAATGGCAGCCAAGGACGTAAAGTTCGGCGGTGAAGCCCGCCAGCGCATGCTGCGTGGCGTGGACATTCTGGCCGATGCAGTAAAAGTGACGCTCGGCCCCAAGGGTCGTAACGTCGTGCTCGACAAGAGCTTCGGCGCACCGCGCATCACGAAGGATGGTGTCTCCGTCGCCAAGGAAATCGAACTGGCCGACAAGTTCGAGAACATGGGCGCGCAGATGGTCCGTGAGGTCGCCTCCAAGACCAACGATATCGCAGGCGACGGCACCACCACGGCAACCGTGCTGGCACAGGCCATCGTGCGCGAAGGCGCCAAGGCCGTTGCCGCTGGCATGAACCCGATGGACCTCAAGCGCGGCATCGACAAGGCGGTTGGCGTTGTCGTTGAAGAGCTGAAGAAGAACGCCAAGAAGATCACCACGCCTGCCGAGACCGCACAGGTCGGCACGATTTCCGCCAATGGCGAGCATGAAATCGGCGAGATGATCTCCAAGGCGATGCAGAAGGTCGGCTCCGAGGGCGTGATCACGGTGGAAGAGGCCAAGGGCCTGCACACCGAGCTCGACGTGGTCGAGGGCATGCAGTTCGACCGTGGCTACATCTCCCCGTATTTCGTGACGAATGCGGAGAAGATGACCGTCGATCTGGACAGCCCCTACATCCTGATCCACGAGAAGAAGCTCTCCTCGCTCCAGCCCATCCTGCCGCTGCTTGAGGCCGTTGTGCAGTCCGGCCGCCCGCTGCTGATCATTGCCGAAGACGTCGATGGCGAAGCGCTGGCGACCCTGGTGGTCAACAAGCTGCGTGGTGGCCTGAAGATCGCCGCCGTCAAGGCGCCGGGCTTTGGTGACCGCCGTAAGGCGATGCTGGAAGACATCGCGATCCTGACCGGTGGCCAGGTCATCAGCGAAGACCTCGGCATCAAGCTCGAGAGCGTTACGCTCGACATGCTGGGCACCGCCAAGAAGGTGCACATCGACAAGGAAAACACCACCATTGTCGAGGGTGCGGGCGCAGGCGAGGCCATCAAGGGCCGTTGCAGCCAGATCCGCGCGCAGATCGAGGAAACCACCTCCGACTACGACCGCGAGAAGCTGCAGGAACGCCTGGCCAAGCTGGCAGGCGGCGTTGCCGTGATCCGCGTGGGTGGTTCCACCGAGATCGAGGTGAAGGAGCGCAAGGACCGCGTGGACGACGCCCTGCACGCAACCCGTGCGGCTGTTGAGGAAGGCATCGTTCCCGGTGGTGGCACGGCGCTGGCCCGCGCATCGACCAAGCTCGGTGGCCTGCACTTCCATAACGACGACCAGCGCGTCGGTGCGGACATCATCCGCAAGGCCCTGCAGGCACCGCTGCGCCAGATCGCCCACAACGCGGGCGAAGACGGTGCGGTCATCGCTGGCAAGGTGCTGGAAAACGACACCTACACCTTCGGTTTCGATGCCCAGATCGGCGACTACAAGGATCTGGTGGAAGCCGGCATCATCGACCCGATGAAGGTCGTGCGCACGGCGCTGCAGGATGCGGCATCGGTCGCGGGCCTGCTGATCACCACCGAGGCGATGGTTGCCGAGCGCCCCGAGAAGAAGCCCGCGGCACCGGAAGGTGGCATGGGCGGCATGGGTGGCATGGGCGGCATGGATTTCTGATCCAGGCACCTGCGCACCCCGGCCCCAAGCTGCAGCACGGGGCCGGATGCCAGAATAAAAAAAGGGGGAAGGGCCATTGGCCTTTCCCCCTTTTTTCATGGCCAGTGCGTACCATCATGTCGGGATCATTTGACACGGGTGCCCATTTCATGCTGCCCCTATGGGTGCACGAACGGCGTGGAAGTGGCAGGGTGTTTTCCGGATGCCCCGTTTTTTCATGGCGGTAAAGGCACACGCGCCCGGATTGCCGGTATTAGGACCGGCAAGGATGGCGCTGGAGAAGAGACTGGCTATGGCTACCGGAAAAGTAAAATGGTTCAACGCAACCAAGGGTTTTGGCTTCATCATGCCTGATGATGGCGGCAAGGACGTGTTTGTGCACATCACGGCGGTGCAGGCTGCTGGCCTGCGTGGCCTGAACGAGGACCAGGCGGTCAGCTACGACATCGCCATGGAGCGTGGCAAGGCTGCCGCGACCAACCTCAAGGCGCTTTAAGGCGTCTGCCCCCCGCCCCGCGCGGGGAAGGGCAGGGAGACACGATCAGGAAAGCTGGTCCGCGGATATATCCTGCGCCTGCAGGAAGGCCGTGATCTCCCGCGCCGCCGCACTCAGCCCGAGGCGGCGTACCGCCACCCCTTCGGGGAAGGCGGAAAGCAGGCGTGAAGGGGTGCGCCGGTCCAGCAGGACGAACACCCCCCTGTCCTGCCTGCTGCGGATCAGGCGGCCAAAGGCCTGGCGCAGGCGCAGGCGGGCAATCCTGTCATCAAAGCGCCCCGGCGCGCCGCCAGACAGGTGAATGCGCCGCTCACGGTGCAGGATATCGGGTCGCGGCCACGGCACGCGCTCGAAGGCGACAAGACGCAGGGCCTCGCCCGGCACATCCACCCCATCGCGCATCGCATCCGTGCCCAGCAGGCAGGCATTGCGCTCGCTGCGCATGATATCGACCAGCGTTGCGTTATCCATCGGGTCCACATGCTGGGCAAAGAGCGGCAGGCCCGCTTCCTCCAGCGGGGTCACGATGCGGCGGTACACCTCGCGCAGGCGCGAGATGGCGGTAAACAGCCCCAAGGCTCCCCCACCCGATGCCATGAACAGCGTGCGGTACGCCCCGGCAAGGGCTGCCGGGTCATCATGCGCCACGTCGGTAATGATGAAGGCGCGGCTCTGGCGCGCGTAATCAAACGGGCTGGGGAAGGAGGCGCGTATGGCGGGCGAGGGCAGGTGGATTGCGCCTGACCTTGCCTCGGCGGCATCCCATGCGCGTTCGGCGTTGTCATTGGTGTTGTCCTCGCCGCTTTCGTCGCGCAGCGTGGCGGATGTGACCAGCACGCCATGCGCGGGGGCTGCCAGCACGCTGGCGAACGGAATGGTGGGGTCCAGCCAGTGGCGGTACAGCCCCACGTCGCGCTCGCCGGGGTTCTGGCCCTCACGCCGGTCCATGCGGATGTAATCGATATATTGCGGCGTTTCGCCCCCCGTGGGCGGCTCGTTTGCCTGCATGCTGCCCAGCATGGCGCACCAGCCATCCACCCGTGAGAGCGCGCGGCGGCGGATGGAGCGGATGGCGGCGGCAATGCGCTCGCGCATGGGGGTGTCGAGCCAGTCGGCCTCGGTTTCCAGCGCCTCGTCAAGGCGGGCGACCAGCGTGCGCAGGGGCTCGGCCAGCCGCCTTAACGCCCGTTCCAGCGCCTGTGCTGCCTCATGCAGCGATTCGGGCATGGGGTACAGGTCGCATTCGCTGTCGCTGCGGCGCGCGCCACCCTCGGGGCTGCCCTGCGTGCGGGCAAGTACCTGCTGGCGCAGTTCATGCAGCAGCGCCTCGGAGGGGTTGGACAGCACCGGCTCCTCCCCCTCGATGGGCACGCGGGCTGCCCGGTGCACCGGGTCAAGGGCCGCGAGGCGCGCCGACCAGCCTGGTGCGGGCAGGGCGCGGGCGGCCATCAGCGCGGTATCAAGCGGGGTTTCGATGCGGGGGATGTTGGCCAGCAGGTCTTCAAGCCGGCGCCGCAGGCCGCGCGCGCGTGAGCGGGCCCCTTCGGCGCCGAGCAGCCAGCGCCGCAGTTCGGCCGCCTCCAGCCCTGAAAGCTCAAGGGCGAAGGCGCTGTCCGCCGCATCGGCAATATGGTGGCCCTCATCCATGATGTAGCGGGTGGGGGTGTTGTCCTCGTTGCTGGCCCCGGTGCCATCAAGCGCATGCCATGCTGCCTGCGACATGACGAGTGCATGGTTGGCAATCACGAGGTCTGCCGTGCGGGCGCGGCGGATGGAGTGCTCCACCATGCATTGCTGGTAATGCGGGCAGGCCCCGTGGATGCATTCGCCCCGCCGGTCGGCAATGCCGGTCAGCAGCCCGCGCCCGAACAGGTCGGCAAACCAGCCGGGCAGGTCGCCGCCAAACAGGTCGCCATCGAGCGTATGCGCCGCCCACAGCGCTACCAGCGCCAGCCCGATGAGGGTGCCATCGCCCGCCTGCCCGCGTGAGAGCGCGATGTTCACGCTCTCCTCCATGTTGAGCAGGCACAGGTAGTTCTCGCGCCCCTTGCGCACCACCACATGGCTGCGGCGCACGGCGGGGTCGGGGTAGAGCCGGGCCAGTTCGGCTTCGATCTGGCGTTGCAGGTGGCGGGTATAGGTACTGATCCAGACAGCGCCGCCGTTGCGGCGTGCCCAGATATTGGCGGGCGCTACGTAGCCCAGCGTCTTGCCGGTGCCGGTGCCGGCCTCGGCCAGCACCATGTGCGGGTCGCCCTGTGTGGCGCGTGGCGTGAAGGCGCGGGCGGCGATGTGGCTGAACGCCTCCTGCGCCGGGCGGTGCTCGGCTCCCTCGCCAATAATCTCGCGCAGATGCGCCTGTGCTTCCTCCCCGCTTACCGGGTGGGCGGCGGGTGCAGGGCGTGGGGCGGTTTCCTCCCATTTGGGCAGGCGGGTCCAGACCTTGAGCGCCTCGTTGGGCTGGATCATGCCCGCGGGCAGCTTCCCGTCATCCTTCAGGCCGAGTGCCGCGCAGACCGATGGCCCCCACGCCCACCCCGCCTTGCGCATGCGCCACGCAAGGGCTGCGCGGATGCCGCCCTCGGGCGTGTTGCGCAGGCGGGCGATGTGGCCGAGCATCTCGAACGCAAGGTCGGGCAGCAGGTCGGCCTCGGGGGTTTCGAGCCTGTCCGCCCCGAGCCCCAGCGCCATGCCCAGCCCGCGTGCGGTCGGCGGCGCTGTATGGGCAGGCAGGGTGAAGGCGAACAGTTCGAGCAGGTCCAGCCACGGGCAGGGCCGTGGCGGGGGCGGCAGGTCGAGCCTGCGCGCGATGGCGGGCGCGTGGATGACCATGGGCACGGGCCACTGCGGCAGTTCACGGCGGATGTCGGGGGCCTGCAAGGACAGGATTTCCCCATCCGGCGTAAGCACCGACCAGGCGCCGTGCCGGGGAAGGATCGCCGGGGCGCTGTCCGGCAGGGGCGGGGTGTCTGGCATGGTCGTCAATGATATAGGGTACAAGCGGGCAGATGTCGCCCGCCGTGTGTCATGCCATTCTTATTGCTGTACCCCGGGGTGTGGAATAGGATGGATTGACCCGTGCCCTTCCTGTCCATAGCTTGCCGGTCCATGTCAGAACAGCATCCTGCCCTTATCTCGCCCCTTCCCAAGTCCTGGCCGTTCGAGGAGGCCGCCAAACTGTCCGCGCATGTTGGCGCGCGCGCGGTTACGGCCGATAAACCCGTGCTGCTGGAAACCGGCTATGGCCCGTCCGGCCTGCCGCATATCGGCACGTTTGGCGAGGTGGCGCGCACGTCATGGGTCAGGCAGGCGTTTATGAAGCTGACCGGCCTGCCCACGCGGCTGCTGGCCTTCTCCGATGATATGGACGCCCTGCGCAAGGTGCCCGAGAACGTGCCCAACCAGGAAATGCTGCGCCAGTATATCGGCAAGCCGCTCTCGCGCGTGCCCGATCCGTTCGGCACGCATGAATCCTTTGCCGCCCACAACAATGCCCGTCTGCGCTCCTTCCTTGATGGCTTCGGGTTCGATTACGAATTCGCCTCCTCCACGCAGTATTATGAAGGCGGGCGTTTTGACGCGGCGCTGAAGCGCGTGCTTGAGGTGCATGACCAGATCGTGGCCGTGATCGCCCCGACGCTGGGCGAGGAACGCCGCGCCACCTATTCCCCCGTGCTGCCCATCCACCCGCGCACCGGCCAGGTGATGCAGGTGAAGATGGACGCCATCGACCCCATTGCTGGCACCGTGCGCTGGACCGATGAGGAGGGCGAGACCTTCGAGACGCCGGTCACCGGCGGCCACGCCAAGATGCAGTGGAAGGCCGACTGGGCCATGCGCTGGTATGCGCTGGGCGTCGATTATGAAATGTCGGGCAAGGACCTGATCGACAGCGTGCGCCTTTCTGGCAGGATCTGCCGCATCCTTGGCGGCCAGCCGCCCGCGGGCCTGACCTATGAGCTGTTCCTGGACCAGAACGGGCAGAAGATTTCAAAGTCCAAGGGCAATGGCATCTCGGTCGAGGAATGGCTGCGCTATGCCCCGCCTGAAAGCCTGGGCCAGTACATGTTCAACGCGCCGCAGCGCGCCAAGCGGCTGTTCTTTGATGTCATCCCCAAGGCGACGGATGAATACCTGGCCCATGTCGGCAAGGCCCGCGCCATGGAGCCTGCCGACCCGGCACTGCTGACCAACCCGGCATGGTTCATCCACAAGGGCGCGATCCCGGCCGATGCGGGCAGCCCGGTCACGTTCGGCATGCTGCTCAACCTCGCCTCGGTCGCCAATGCCGAGACGCCGGATGTGCTGTGGAAGTTCATCCAGCGCTACGACGCCGGTGCCACGCCCGAAAGCTGCCCCATGCTGGCGCGGCTGGTGGAATACGCCATCGTCTACTACGCCGATTTCGTGCGCCCCACCAAGCAGTACCGCGCGCCGGATGCGCATGAGCGCAAGGCGCTGTCTGATCTCGCCCAGGCCCTGCGCGGCATGGAAGGCGGCGATGTCAGCCCCGATGCCTGCCAGAACCTCGTGTTCGAGATTGGCAAGACCCATGGCTTCGAGCCGCTGCGCGCGTGGTTTGGCTGTCTGTATGAAGTGCTGCTGGGCCAGAAGGAAGGTCCGCGCTTTGGCATCTTTGTCGCCCTCTATGGCGTGGCGGAAACCGTGGCCCTGATCGAGGCTGCCCTGACCCGCGCCGAAGGAACGGCGGCCTAAGAGCCTGAATCAGAAAGCGGTTTGATTGATTTTTCGCAGAACTCTGCGGATATGGGCAATCATCAACCACGCGTGGGATGACGAGATTGTTGCCTCGACATCCTTCGTGAGGCGACGGCAGCGTCCGAGCCATGCAAAGCTGCGCTCCACGATCCAGCGTTTGGGCAGGACGACGAAGCCTTCGGCCCGATCGCTACGCTTGACGATCTCGATCGTCCATCGGCCGAGTTCAGCCAGCGCACCACGCAACTTCTCGCCGGCATACCCGCCGTCACCGATCAGATGGCGAAGCCAGGGAAACAATGAGCGTATTCTGGTCGCTACCAGCGGCGCGCCATCACGATCCTGAATGTCGGCGGGATGCACGACGGCTGCCACGACATGACCCAGCGTATCGGTCGTGATATGCCGCTTGCGGCCCCTGATCTTCTTGCCCGCGTCATAACCGCGTGGACCGCCGTTTTCAGCAGTTTTAACCGACTGGCTGTCAATAATGCCTACCGAAGGCGTGGCGTCTCGCCCGTCCTGCTCACGCGACAGGATCACGAGAATATGGTTTATCGCTTCCCATCGTCCCTCGCGGATCCAACGGTAGAAATAGCCCTGCACGGTCGTGAAGGCGGGAAAATGACGAGGCAATTGTCGCCACTGGCAACCCGTAGTGACGATATAGAGGATCGCCTCCATGACCCGGCGCAAATCCGTACGTCGTGGTCTCCCCAGTCGTTTCTTCTCGGGCATCAAAGGCGCAATCAGCGCCCACTCCGCATCGCGAAGGTCGCTTGCATACTCCAGGTCGTCCCGGCGATACTGCGCGCGGGTGATTTCAGTCCAGGCCATCTTGATCTCATCAGGTTATCGCAAACCCATGAATCATAATCCACTGAAATCACTCAACTCATTTTCGGTCAGACACTAAGGGCTTGCCCATGGCTGAACGTCCGAGCCAAGACGCAATGCCTGCCCAGCCTGAAGGTGATGGGCCCACCGGGGCGGGCCTGACTCCCGCGCGCCGGCGCAACGCGCTGCTGCGCCACCTGCCGCATGTGCTTGGGCTGTTTTTGCTGGTGGGCGCCGTGATCGTGGTGCAGCGCGAGGTGCGCACCCTGCACTGGCAGGACATCAGCCACGCGCTGCTCACCATTCCCGCCACCACGTTGTGGGCGGGGGCAGGGTTTACGCTGCTGTCCTATCTGGTGCTGTCCTTCTATGACTGGCTTGCCGTGCAGCAGGTGGGCTGCCAGCTTGCCTTCCGGCGCACGGCGTTTGCGGCGTTCTGCTCGTATGTGCTGTCGCATAACCTGGGGTTTTCCGCCATTTCGGGTGCTGCGGTACGCTTCAGGCTGTATGGCAACTGGGGGCTTAAGCCCTTTGAGGTCGCCCAGATCATCGCGTTCTGTTCGGCCACCTACCTGCTGGGGGCGGCGGTGCTGATCGGCAGCGTGCTGGTGCTGGAGCCGGGCACGGTGCCCTTCATCGGCCATGCGCTGCCCTCGCTCATGATGCGGCTGGTGGGCTGTCTGCTATGGGCGGCGGTGATCGGCTATGTCATTGCCGGGCGCTACGTGAACGAGATCAGGGTCTGGCGCTGGCAGGTCACGTTTCCGTCCGCTGGCATGGCGGTGATGCAGACCCTTGTCGCAGCCCTTGAGGTCGCGGCCACGGCGGCCATTGCCTACACGTTCCTGCCCGTGGCGCAGGGGCTGGATTACGGCACGTTCCTGGCCATCTACATCGCCTCCTACACCGCAGGGCTGGTGGCCAGCGTGCCGGGTGGTCTGGGCGTATTTGACGGCACGATGATGCTGGCGCTGGGCGCCTACGTGCCCGCAACCCGCGTTGTGACCGCCATCCTGATCTTCCGCCTGTTCTACTACATCGTGCCGCTCTTCGTGGCGGGCCTCATGTTCGCGGCGCATGAGCTGTTCCTGCGCGGTGACGCCGCCCTCGCGCGCAAGGCGAGCACGGGCAGCCCCCTGCGTGGGCCGCGCCCCGGCAGGCCGAGCCAGGTGATCCGTGAAAGCGAGGCCGATTTTTCGGTGGCGGTGGCGACTGGTGCTGTCTCGCTGTGCGGGGGACTGCTGCTGGCGCTGACCCTGCTCGACCCCGAAAATTGGCTGAACGCAGGCCGCCTGCAACCGCTCTTCGCCATGGTGGGGGATTATCTGCTCTCGCTGATTGGCGTGGCGCTGATCGGGCTGGGCATCGGGCTTTCGCAGCGCGTGACGCTGGCGTGGAAGGCCACGATCGGGCTGCTGTCGGTGGCCTGCGCGCTGACGCTGCTGCGCGACTCGCCCATGGCGGTGCCGGGCCTGCTCATGCTGGTGTGCCTGCTGATTGCCCCTTTCCGGGGCTCCTATTACCGCCATGCGCGGATCATGAGCGAGCCGCTGTCCTCGCAGACCATCCTCTCCCTTGTGCTGCTGATCACCTCGGTGGTGGTGCTGGTGCTGGCGGGGCCGCATGATTCGGCAGGGGGAAGCTGGTGGGAGATCATGCTGTTCGCCACCCGGCCGGGCATTGCGCAATGGACGCTGGGGCTTGCTGTCATGCTGGGGCTGGTCATGATCGTGCGGCTGGTGCGGCCGGGGCGCATTCATGTGCTGCCGTGGAACAAGCAGGGCCAGGCCCGTTACCGCGCGCTTGACCATGCGCTTGACGGGGTGGGTCAGGTTACCCCCGCACCTTCGGGGCTGATACCGGGGGCGCGGCGGCAGGCGCTGCTGCCCTTCGTGCGGCTGGGGCCGTATCTGGTCGGGCTGGGTGACCCGGCGGGCCATGCGGATGACTGCACATCGGCCATATGGTGGCTGCGCGACCTTGCGGTGCAGGAAGGCTGCCAGCCTGCCTTCTGGCATGTCGGCACGAGCCTGCTTGCAGTCTATAACGAACTGGGCCTCACGCCTTGGCCCCTGACGGAGGAAGGCGCGCCGCTGCATCCGTGTTTCCTGTGCGCGGGGGCGGACGACCTGAACACCATCCGCGCGCTGATGGACAAGGCCTTCGCGCCGCTGGGGCAGGCCGGATGCTGAAGGCGCGTGCCGCATGGCGTAAAGGAATCCGCTCATGACCGCCCATGCCGGACTGCTTACGCATTTTTCTACCGTGGTGGGCCTGCCCAGCCTGTCGGGTGCGTTCCTCATGGCGTTTCCGGCGCTGTTCTCCATTGTCAATCCACTCGGGGCGGCGCTGATCTTTGCACAGGTTACGGCAGGGCATGACCGGCGCACCTGCGTGGCGCTTGCCGGGCAGGTGGCGTTCTATTCCGCCATGCTGATGCTGGCCTCGATCTGGGTGGGCGGGCTGGTGCTGTCGTTCTTTGGCATCACCATCGATGCCCTGCGCATTGCGGGCGGCCTGGTGGTGGCCGTGCGGGCATGGTCGCTGCTCCAGGCCCCCGAAACGGAGGAAGCCCGCAAGCAGGCCCAGGCCAGCGGCAGCACCCAGGCGGCCAATCTGATGGGACAGGCGTTCTTTCCGCTGACCATGCCCTTTACCGTCGGCCCCGGCACGATTGCGGTGGCCATTGCGCTCGGCTCGGAAGGGCCGCCTGCCGGCACCCACATCGTCTTCTACGGCGTGCTGTCGATTGCTGCGGTGCTGGTGGCGGGGATTGTGTGGGCGGCCTATGCCTATGCCGAGCAGCTACTGTACCTGCTGGGCAAGACCGGCACGCGCATCGTCTCGCGGCTCGCAGCACTGATCCTGCTCTCGATTGGCGTGCAGATCCTGATTACGGGCGTGCAGGGGGTGGTGCTGTCCACAGCGCATGCCGTCATCACGATGGCGGGTTAAGAGCTTTGCAGCGGCGCAATTTCAGGCACGGGCCGCCCGTCAAGCACGGCCCGCACGCAGGCGCGTAAGGCAGGCAGCACATCCGTGCCGAATTGCGGCGTCCGCCGCTCCCATGCCCCCGTGCGCCATGAAGGATGGGGCAGGGGAAAGTAGCGCGGCAGGTAGTGGCGGAAGTCGAGGCAGCGCTCGCTGACCTTTCCCTTGCCCAGAATATGGAGCTGGGCGTAGCTGCCCACCACCAGCGTCAGTTCAAGGTCGGGCATCTGCGCCATGATGCGCGCGCGCCACTGCGGCGCGCATTCCGGGCGGGGCGGGCAGTCGCCACCTTTGGGCAGGCGGCCGGGATAGCACAGGCCCATGGGCACCAGCGCAATGCGGCTGGAATCATAGAACGTGGCGCGATCGACCCCCATCCAGCCCCGCAGCCGGTCGCCCGAGGCATCATTGAAGGATTGCCCGGTTTCATGCACGCGCGTGCCCGGCGCCTGGCTGGCAATGAGCAGCCGCGCCGTGCGCGAGACATGCAGCACCGGGCGGGGGCCAAGCGGCAGGTGCGCCGCACAGGTCTGGCAGGCGCGGATGGCGTGCAACAGGTCTTCAAGGGTTTCGGCCATGGGGCTGCCTTTACGCTTTCAGCAGGTCGCGTGTCCATGCGGGAACCGTGCGGGTGGCAGGCCCGAGAATGGTCTGGTCAAAGGTGCTGCGGCCCGGTGGGGCTTCAAGGTTGAACAGCATCGTATCGGCATGATCCGTTACGCTGTCCACAAATCCTGCTGCCGGATAGACCACGCCGGAGGTGCCTATGGCCACGAACAGGTCGCAGGCTTCAAGCTGCCGGGCTATGGCCTCCATATGGTAGGGCATTTCCCCAAACCACACGATATCGGGCCGCAGCGTAGCCGTGCCGCAGGCGGGGCAGGGCGTATCGGGGGTGCAGTCGGTGTGCCATGCCGGGGTGGCGTGGCAGTGAGTGCAGCGCAGGCGCAGCAGTTCGCCATGCATGTGAATGACGTTCCGGCTCCCTGCGCGTTCATGCAGGTCGTCGATATTCTGCGTGATGATGGTGAGGTGTCCCGGCCACTGGCCGTCACGTCCGGCCTGTTCGAGTGCGGCAAGCGCCCGGTGCGCGGCATTGGGGTGCACGGTGGGGAGCTGGGCACGCAGGTTGTTATAGAACCGGTCCACCCGCAGCGGATCACGCGCAAAGCCCTGCGGCGTGCAGATATCCTCGATCCGTTCATGGTTCCATAACCCATCCGGCCCGCGAAAGGTCTGCAGGCCCGATTCCTGGCTGATGCCCGCCCCGGTCAGGACAACGATGCGCGGCATGTGCATTCTCCCTCAAGGTGAAAGGTCAGTTTGCGGCATTGCCGTACATAAGAAAACCGCCATGGACATAAGCCCATGGCGGTTTTCCGTAATGCGTATCAGGGTAAGGGCGGCCCGGGAGAAAAGGCCACCCCTGCCGCGTATTACTGCGCGGCGTCCTGACCGGTGTGCGTCTGCGGTGCAAACGTCCAGCCCGAGCCGTAAGGCTGCGGCAGGAACACCGACCAGCCACTGCTCATGCTGTTCCAGCCGGAGCTGGAAACCGGAGCCCCGGTGTCACGCAGCTTGGTCACGTCGGCTGCCGTAACGGTGCCCGGCGCCTTGTTGCCCCAGCTGGTGCGGATGAAGTTGACCACATCGGCGATCTGCTGGGCGGACAGCGAGTTGCTGTAACCCGGCATGGCCACCGCGGAAGGTGCCCAGTTGCTCGGCGGCAGCACGCCACCATGAGCGATCACGTTCACCAGCGAGGTCGGGTTCTCGGTCACGACAACCGGGTTGCCAGCCAGCGGCGGGAACATGCGGGCCACGCCACCACCGTCATTACGGTGACAGATGGCGCATTCCTTCACATACGTGTCAGCACCCGGCATGCTGGCGGTGTTGCCAGAGTTCAGGGCCGTCGCGGTGGACGGATCGTATGTGTAGTTGCCCTGTGAGGGGGGCACCGGCGGCAGGCTCTTCAGGTACTTCGCGATGGCGTGCAGGTCGTCATCGGTGAAGTACTGGGTGCTCCATGCCACCACGTCGCCCATGCCACCGAAGACGGCGGAGTGGTCGATACGGCCGGACTTGAGGAAGGTGTAGATGTCATCTTCCGACCAGCGGCCCAGACCCACGACCGGGTCGTTGCGCAGGCTGGGGGCCACCCAGTTGTCGATCGGCGCGCCACCGGACAGGAAGTCAGGCCCACCCGAAGCATCGAGCGCCTTTTCCTGCATGGCGAAGCCGCGCGGCGTATGGCACGCGCCGCAATGGCCCGGACCCGTCACCAGGTAGTCACCACGGGCCACATCGGCATCGGTGCCGGGAGCGGGGGTGAATTCCTTGGGCGAGGGCGAGAACATCATGCGCCAGATGCCCAGCGGCCAGCGCATTGACATTGGCCAGGAAATGTCCGGCTGCTTGTCAGGCTGTGCGACCGGCTTCACCCCATGCATGAAGTATGCATACAGCGCCTGCATGTCTTCCTTCGTCATGCGCGAGAAGGAAGGATACGGCATGGCCGGATACAGCGTGGAACCATCCTTGCGGATACCGTGGCGCACCGCTTCGTCGAATTCGGCGAAGGTGTAGCGGCCGATACCGTAGGTCGGGTCCGGTGTAATGTTTGTGGAATAGATCGTGCCGATCGGGCTCTTGATTTCAAGCCCGCCTGCATACGACTGCCCATGGAGGGCGGTGTGACATGCTACGCAGTCACCCAGTCGTGCGACATACGCCCCTTTCTGGACCAGCGCGGGGTCGGCATCTGGCGTCTGTGCCAATGCCGTCCCTGCCAGCAGACTAAACGCTGCCGCGCTGAATGTCACCTTAAGCCTGTTGATCATTATGTTCACCATCATGCGTCGCGTTGATGCGAAAAATTGTCAAAACCGGGAGATTATGGCTGCTGCTCGGGGATACCGTCAGCATTCTTCCGGGCATCAACTTCCCTCTGATAGGTCTCGTTCGCACGCTTGATCAGGAACTGGCGGATATCCTCGATCTCGGTGGGGTTCATGCTGCTGTCGAAGCGATCCATACCGTAGGCGGTAAGGGCGCCGCGGCCGACAACATTGTAGAACGCATCCTCGTGGCGGATGGACCCGGACCAGCGCAGGTCAGGCAGCACACCAGCACCTTCGGCATTGTCGCCATGGCAGGCGGCGCAATAGGTCTGGAACTGGAAGTAGCCGTTATCGGTGCGCTTGCTGTCGAACTGTGCCGGCGGCTTGACGGGCAGGAAGCCCTGGTCATTCTGCTTGGGCAGCGGGCCCGACTTGCCATCGAGCGAGAAGGCAATGATGCGCGAGTGGTTGACGGTCCAGCCGCTGGTGCGGGCAAGGCCACCGAGGAAGAACGGATAGATGCCGCCCCAGCCCACTTCAACCGCGACATACTGCTTCTTGTCGCTGCCAAGGTAGGACACGGGGGGAGCGATGATGCCGCTATCCGCCGCGAAGTGGAACAGGTCGGAACCGTTCGTCGCGTCATAGGCGTGGAATTCGCCGTTTGCCAGGCCCTGGAAGAGCAGGTCGCCGCCCGTTGCCAGGATGCCGCCGTTCCACGGACCCTTGTGGTCCACGCGCCAGGCTTCAGCCTGCGTCTTCGGATCCCAGGCCACGATCCAGCCCTTCAGGTCCTTGACAAAGGCCTGCTTGGCTTCGGGGGAGTCGGGGATGCCGACCTTGTTCATGTCCAGGCCAAGGTTCCAGCTATCGGGATGAGGCGTGAAGCCACCGATCTGGTTGGTGTACAGGAACGGAACCTGCTGCGCGGGAATGTAGACCAGCCCGGTCTTGGGGCTGTACGCCATGGCCGCGAAGTTATGGCCGCCAAGGTCACCCGGAATGCCGTACCAGTCCTTGCCCGTAAGCGTGTAGAGCGCATCGGGGTTGTAGATCGGGCGGCCGGTCTTGGGGTCAAGCCCGCTGGCCCAGTTTACATAGACATAGTTCTTGCCCGAGATGAACTCGCCGGTCTTCGCATCGATGATGTAGAAGAAGCCGTTCTTCGGCGCATGCACGATGACGTGGCGGGTCTCACCGTTGATCGGCAGGTCAACTGTCATGATCTGCTGGACCGAGGTGAAATCCCACTGGTCCATCGGCGTTTCCTGGAAATGCCAGACGTATTCGCCGGTTTCCGGCTTCAGCGCCACGATGCTGCCCAGGAACAGGTTGTCGCCCTTGCCTTCCGAACGGTACTTGTAGTTCCACGGCGAACCGTTGCCCACGCCAAGGTAGACCAGGTCGGACACGGGGTCATACACGATGGAATCCCACACCGTGCCGCCGCCGCCCTGGCGGGTCCAGGCGCCGGTCGGGCTCCAGGTCTGGTAGGCCTTGTTCATCAGCACGCTGTCGGAGGCAGCATGGTCCGGCTCGTTCTTGGGGTTCGGAACCGTGAAGAAGCGCCAGTCCAGCTTGCCGGTCTCGGCATCGAACGCGGAGACGAAGCCACGCGCGCCGAACTCGGAGCCACCGTTACCGATGATCACGCGGCCCTTGGCGATGCGCGGCGCGCCATCAACCGTGTAGGAACGCTGCTTGCCCAGCTCCGCCTCGGGCGGGATGGTGTTTACGCTCCAGACCAGCTTGCCGGTCTTGGCGTCAAGCGCGATCAGGCGGCCATCGAACGTACCGAAATAGACCTTGCCATTCCAGTAGGCGGCGCCACGGTTGACCGTGTCGCAGCAGCCCTTGTCGGCGATGTTGCCGGGCACGCGCGGGTCATACGACCACAGCAGCTTGCCGGTGGCGCCATCAACGGCCTTCATCATGCTCCAGTTGGTCGTGGCATACATGATGCCATTGACAACCAGCGGCGTGCCTTCCTGGCCACGGTTGGTATCAAGGTCGAGATACCAGGCCAGCTTCAGGTTACCAACATTGGAACGGTTGATCTGGTCCAGCGGGCTGTAGCGCTGTTCAGAATAGGTGCGGCCATAGGTCATCCAGTCGCCGGGATGGTCATCCGCATGGATGATCGCTTCCCCCGTGGCGCCCTGCCCGTCATCTGCGGATGCCATGGTGGCATAGCCCGAGATGAGAGCCGCACATATCGTTCCGGCTGTAAGCGTTCTGCTCAGAGAACGTCTTTTTCCGAAAACGGCAGAAATCATATGTGATGTCCTCAGAAAACTAACGGTTTCGAATTCAGGACGCCGCCGCTGCAACTTTCCGTCCGGGCAGGCTTTCTGAATGTAACCGGCAAAAAGCGCGGGCGGCGCTCATTTTCCGACCAGACAGGAAACCGGCTTCGGGCAGGGAGATAAAGCAGGTAGTCCGTTTCATCCGAACATACCGAGGCTAGCACGCCCGTCTCCTGACATTTTAGTGTTCACGCTCACTAAAACGTGAATATGTTGTCTGATAAGCAATGAAACAGATAGCTGGCGCTGCTGGAGGTTTTTTTAAAATATGTTGATATTGCAGCAAGAATGAGAAGGGCCCCCTAAGGGCATGCGTCAGGTGCTTCACAATAAATGATGAGAAATATATTTTTATTATTCATGAATGGCATAAATTCTTGGTGAAACGACCATCTGCTCTACGCCGTACGCGTAACGGATCAGGACAGAGAATCAGCCCTGTAACGGATAATGTTCCAGTGCGTCATAAACCGGCCCGTCCGCATGGCGCAGGGACTGGAAAAGCGTGAAGTGACCCACCGGCTCGCCATCGGGCATGGGCGGCATGGCGGCCAGCCAGGCCTGCCGGCGGAGCGGATCGGGGTGCAGCAGGCGGCCCATCGTCACATGGGGCACGAAGCGGCGCGCGGACCGCGCGGCGCCGGGCAGGAGCCGGTTCATGGTGGCGCGGACTCGCTGCTGCAGGTGAGTCAGGGCGGCATCGGGCGCGCAGCCGATCCACAGCGTATCCGGTCCGTGGCGGGCTTCGGCTTCAAACAGGCCCGGCGCGGTCAGGCTGAGCGTTGGGGGTGCTGCTGTTATGGCGCTCAGGGCGTGGTGGATGTCTTCAAGCAGATGGCCGTGCGTTACCGCGCCCAGATAATGCAGCGTGAGGTGATAGGACTCCGGTGGGGACCACGTCACGTCCGGCAGGTTGCCCCGCAGGCCAGCGAGGGCGCGCGTGAGCGGAAGGGGAAGTTCAAGGCCAATGAACAGACGCATCCGGCAACCTTTTTGACGGAAAGGAAAAACGGCACATGCCGCATGTCTTGTACAGTATATATAGCGTTGTGAAATGCGGAGCGTGTTGCCGCATTGTAATGTGTTCGTCACGCTGATGTTCTTGAACCGCGTCTAGCATGAGCCCACATGCAGGCAGACGCACGTCAGTCACGGACGTGGAGGAAGGAAACAACAAATGGCTTTTGGCCCTGATTCGCGGAGTTTCATCCGCCCCACCGCTGAGAGTGCCATGGGCTCCGTCGATATGGGCCTGCGCGCCTATATGCTGCGAGTCTATAACTGGATGGCATCCGGGCTGGTCCTGACCGGACTGGTTGCCTACCTGATCGCCAACACCCAACTGCAGACGCTGTTCTTCCAGTACGTGCCTGCCCTGGGCACGATCAAGCCGACCGGGCTTGGCATGCTGGCCATGATCGCGCCGCTTGGTTTCGTCCTGGTCATGTCGTTCGGGGTCAATCGGCTCTCCACCCAGGCGGTGCAGACCCTGTTCTGGCTGTTCTGCGGGGTGATGGGGGCGAGCCTGTCCAACATCTTCATGGTGTTCACGGGGGTTTCGGTTACGCGCGTCTTCTTCATCACCGCCGCAACCTTCTGCACCATGTCCATCTGGGGCTATACGACTCGTACCGACCTCAGCCGCTTTGGTTCGTTTTTCATGATGGGGCTGTTCGGCCTGATCATCGCGGGCGTGGTGAACATGTTCCTGCACAGCCCCGCCCTGTATTTCGTCTACAGCGCCGCAGGCGTGCTGCTGTTCGTGGGGCTGACCATGTTCGATACCCAGAACATCAAGGCCACCTACCAGCAGGTTGCAGCCTATGAAGGCCCGGACATGGCTGCGAAGCGGTCAGTCTATGATGCGCTGAACCTTTATCTGAACTTCATCAACCTGTTCCAGTTCCTGCTGCAGTTCATGGGCGTGCGCAACAGCAGCAACGACTGATCGACAGGATTCCTGCTTTCAAGGACTGTTTCGGTCCTGTTTGACTGCATGAGAAGGGCTGCCACAACCGTGGCGGCCCTTTTTGCGTGAATGGGGAGCCGGAATGGTCTTTCTGTCAAAAAAGATAAGACTTATTCATATATGGAAATTATCTGATGACGAGAGTGTGAGGTTAATGACACCCGGCTAAACCTTTGTAAAAAAACGATTTTGCAAGATAAATTTTAAGCAATGAAATCTATTGAAATATTATGTGAAGGCTTGCCTATGAGGCCGTTCAGGTCGGATAACCCTTGAATAGAAAAACTATATGAAAGGGTATGCGGCACAGGACATGCGCTTCAGCACACAGGACGGCATCGCGATTCATGGTCCGATCTGCCCTGAGAGTAATATTTACGTAAGGTCTGGCAGGTCGTATTGATCAAGGTCATGGCCAGCCGGCCGGCAACTAACTCATGACGGATGCAAACCGAAAGAGGCGATTGTCATTTTCGGAAGTCGACTCAGGCGCGATGTCGCTGGATGCCGGGAAGGCAGAATGCTTTTTCCCGCCATGCGTATAACGTGGCCGCTGTTGTCTAAGCCCGTGGATGAAGCGAGGATGTGAGCAAAACAGGGTGATGTCGAAACCAACGAGGCGTGAGATGAAGAAAAAAATCTTGCCGAGATTAACAAAGCTGATGAGCCTATCTTCAGCAGCGCTGTTAGCAGGCTGTACCTGGGATACACTTGATCCCAAGGGCGTTGTCGGTGCTCAGGAAAAAAGCCTGATCCTGACCTCGACCTACGCGATGCTGCTGGTTGTCATACCGGTATGTATCCTGACGCTGCTGTTCGCATGGCAGTACCGTCAGTCCAACACTTCGGCGGAATACCTGCCGAAATGGTCGCACTCCAACAAGATCGAAGTGATTATCTGGGCGATTCCCAGCCTGATCATTCTGTTCCTGGCGGTGCTGACCTATCAGACATGTCATTCGCTTGACCCGTACAAGCCGCTTGAGGCTGAAGCCAACGTCAAGCCAATTCATGTCGATGTTGTGGCACTGGACTGGAAGTGGCTCTTTATCTATCCGGATGAAGGGATCGCAACCGTCAACCAGATGGCCATGCCGGTGAATACGCCGGTCGATTTCCGGATCACCTCTGACTCCGTGATGAACTCGTTCTTCATCCCGCAGCTAGGCACGATGATCTATGCAATGGCTGGCATGCAGACCCAGTTGCACCTGATCGCCAACGAAGCGGGTGACTTCCAGGGTGAGTCCTCCAACTTCAGCGGCAAGGGCTTCTCCGACATGCGCTTCCGTGCGCTGGCAATGCCGGCGGACCAGTACAGCGCGTGGGTCGAGAAGGTGAAGGCTTCTTCCGAGCAGCTGGACAGCGCAAGCTATCCGAAGCTGGCCGCGCCGAGCGAGGCCAATCCGGTTGAGTACTTCTCGCATGTCGATGCGGGTCTCTTCGATGCCATTGTTGCCAAGTACAATGACGGCATGGTCATGGACAAGAGCACCGGCAAGATGCTGCACGTGCAGCAGTCCGCGATGTCCGACATGAACATGAAGGAATAGGACAGATGTTTGGCAAATTAACTTTGTCGGCCATCCCTTATGATGTGCCGATCCTTGTTGGGACGTTCATCGGTGCCGCTATCGCGGGTCTCGCCGTTGTCGGTCTCATCACCTATTACGGTAAATGGGGCTACCTTTGGCGTGAATGGCTGACCTCGGTCGACCACAAGCGCATTGGTGTCATGTATATCGTTGTGGCCCTCGTGGCGCTGTTCCGTGGTTTTGCGGACGCGATCATGATGCGCTCCCAGCTCGCGCTGGCCTATGCCGGCAACCCCGGCTACCTGCCGCCGCACCACTATGACCAGATCTTCTCCGCTCACGGCACGATCATGATCTTCTTCATGGCCATGGCGTTCATGCAGGGTCTGATGAACATCGTGGTGCCGCTGCAGATCGGTGCGCGTGACGTGGCCTTCCCGTTCGTGAACACGCTGAGCTTCTGGATGACGACCATCAGCTTCCTGCTGGTCAACGTCTCGCTGTTCATCGGTGAGTTCTCGCAGTGCGGCTGGCTGGCTTACCCGCCCCTGTCCGAGCAGCAGTTCAGCCCCGGCGTCGGTGTTGACTACTATATCTGGGCGGTTCAGCTGTCCGGTGTGGGCACGCTGCTGACGGGTGTGAACTTCTTCGCGACCATCGTGAAGATGCGTGCGCCGGGCATGACCTACATGCGTATGCCGGTGTTCACCTGGACCATCTTCTGCACCACCGTGCTGATCATGGTTGCCTTCCCGATCCTGACCGTGGCCATGGGCCTGCTGGGTCTGGACCGTTACCTGGGCATGCACTTCTTCACCAACGACGGCGGCGGCAACCAGATGCTCTATCTGAGCGTGATCTGGGGCTGGGGCCATCCGGAAGTGTACATCCTGGTCCTGCCTGCCTTCGGTGCCTTCTCCGAAATCACGCAGACCTTCTCCCGCAAGCCGCTGTTCGGCTACAAGACCATGGTCTACGCGACCGCCTCCATCATGGTCCTGTCGCTGGTGGTTTGGGTTCACCACTTCTTCACCATGGGTGCTGGCCCGAACGTGAACGCGTTCTTCGGCATCATGACGATGATCATCGCCGTTCCGACTGGCGTGAAAATCTTCAACTGGCTGTTCACCATGTATAAGGGCCGCATCGAGTTCCATGCGACCATGTACTGGGTGATCGGCTTCATGATCACCTTCTCCATCGGTGGCATGACCGGCGTGATGCTCGCCATCCCGGCTTCCGACTTCGTGCTGCATAACTCGCTGTTCGTTATCGCCCACTTCCATAACGTGATTATCGGTGGTGTGTATTTCGGCTACGTGGCGGCCATGAACTTCTGGTTCCCCAAGTCCTTCGGCTTCAAGCTGAACGAAGCATGGGGCAAGCGGGCGTTCTGGTGCTGGTTCATTGGCTTCTATGTGGCGTTCATGCCGCTGTATGTCGTTGGTTTCGAGGGCATGACCCGTCGTATGAACCACTACGACAACCCGGAATGGCACCCCTGGCTGCTGATTGCTGAAGCCGGTGCCGTGCTGATCGCATGCGGTATCGTGTGCCAGCTGACCCAGCTCTATGTCTCGATCCGCGACCGTAACCTGGCCGAGAACCGTGACCTGACGGGCGATCCGTGGAACGCTCGTACGCTGGAATGGTCCACCTCTTCGCCGCCGCCGTTCTATAACTTCGCCATCCTGCCGGAAGTGCACGAGCTCGACGCTTTTGCCCACGACAAGGAAGCGGGTATCGACACGCGTCGCGCTGGTGGTGACTATCAGCCCATCCACATGCCCAAGAACACGGCATGCGGTTTCCTTATCGGTGCCTTCAGCTTCGTGCTTGGCTTCGGTGCTATCTGGTACATCTGGTGGCTGGCGGCTGTTGGTCTGATCGGTGTCATCGCTACGGTGATCGCACGTTCGGCTGACAATGACGTCGATTACTATGTGCCGGTGTCCGAGGTGGCTCGTATCGAGCAGGAGCACACCCATAACCTTATGGCAGCACAGGCAGCGGAATAATGGCGCAAAACATGACTGCTGATGCAGCCCATGCCCATGATGAACACCACGAATCTCCCGTGGTGTTCGGGTTCTGGCTGTATCTGATGACGGACTGCATCATCTTCGGTACGCTGTTCGCAGTGTTCGCGGTGTTGCGTGACCAGTTTGCCGGCGGTCCGACCGGCCACGAAGTGTTCGAACTTTCGGGTGTTGGCATTGAAACGGCTATCCTGCTGTTCAGCTCCATCACCTACGGTTTTGGCATGATCGCCGCCCACGAGAACAAGGTCAGCACCATGCGGACCTGGCTCGGGGTGACCTTCCTGCTGGGGCTGGGCTTCCTGTTCATGGAAATCCGCGAGTTCTCGCACATGATTGCCGAAGGCAACGGCCCGGATCGCAGCGCGTTCCTGTCCGCCTTCTTCACGCTGGTTGGCACGCATGGTCTGCATGTCACCTGCGGCCTGCTGTGGATGGCGGTCCTGCTGTTCCAGACGGCTGGCAAGACTGAGCTGAACGAGCGCATGATCGGCAAGCTGACCTGCCTCAGCCTGTTCTGGCACTTCCTGGACATTGTCTGGATCTGTGTCTTCACCTTTGTCTATCTGATGGGTGTGCTCTGATGGCTGATCATATTTCATCCTCGGGAGAGGGCCATGGTAGCGTAGGATCTTACCTTACCGGGTTCGTACTTGCCGTTATCCTGACGGTAGCAGCCTTCGGTCTGGTGATGTCGCATGCGATGTCACCGTCCGCCACCGGCGGGGCGATTGCCCTGCTGGCGGTGGTCCAGATCGTGGTTCACCTGATCTACTTCCTGCACATGAACGGTTCGTCCGAGCAGCGCTGGAACGTCATGGCGTTTACATTCACGGTGCTGTCGGTTCTGGTCCTTGTAGCCGGCACGATGTTCATCATGCATGACACGGCCATCAACATGATGTCGCGCTGATACGCGGCTTCATGCTGGGCTTTGGGGGTGGGCAACCACCCCCGGGCCAGACGGCATAAAAAAAGACCGGCACGGGAAACCGTGCCGGTCTTTTTTATTGGGCCCTGTCGGGAAAGGCGGGGTCAGCCCTTCTGCGGCTCGGGGGAAAGCATGTCCTTCTTGCCCGGCTTGTCTTTCCATTCCTCGGCATCGGCCGGGGCGTCGATCTTGCGGGTGATGTTGGGCCAGATGGCGGCGTATTTCGCGTTAAGCTCGGCCCAGGGGGTGGCGCGGTCGTCGCTATCGGGGAAGATGGCCTCAGCCGGGCATTCCGGTTCGCATACGCCGCAGTCGATGCACTCATCCGGATTGATTACGAGAAAGTTCTCACCCGCGTAGAAGCAGTCAACCGGACAGACTTCGACACAATCTGTGAATTTGCAGCGAATGCAGTTTTCGGTGACCACATAGGTCATCGCCTATCTCCGATCGTTATTTGTGTGGCCTGTGGCAGTAGGCCCAGCCATGAAAAGGGACGAGGCGCCACAGGGGGCATGACCTCATCGGGAATGGCGGAAGATATGAGAGTGTTTTCCGGTCGTGGCAAGCCCAAGACGGCGGCTAATGCATAATCGGTGCCTGTATTGTCCCTCTCGCCACAATATTCAGGCAGTTTCTGGAACAATTTCATACAGAAGTTGTGCAAGTGGCGCCGCCTGGCGCCGTTCGGCCTGCCCTGTCACGCGAATGACGATCACGGCCCTGCGATCGGGGGCGGGCAGGGTCAGCACGTCGCCCGTGCGCACGAGCGCATGCGCCTTGGTCACGCGCTGGCGGTTGATGCGCACATGCCCGCTGGTGGCGATCTGGGCACAGGCGCTGCGGCTACGCCCGAAGCGGGCGTGGAACAGCCACACATCCACGCGCTGGGTCTGGGGCTGGGGGGTGGGTGCCTGTTTCATGCGTTCAGGGCCGGTCCAGAAGGGTTGCAAGGGCGGCGAAGGGGCTGTCCGGGCGCATGGGGCGGCGTGAGGCAGCGCGCCTGCTGGCCTGGCGGTCCTGTGCCGGGCGGGTTTTTTCGTGCCGGGCATTTTCGCCCTCCGCATGGAAGCGGATCATGATCGGGGCCGGTGGCCCGTAACGGTCGGCGGGCATGGGGCGGGGGTGGTACACGCGCATGTTCAGCCCCTTCAGCACGGCGGGCAGCATTTCACGGCGCACGCCCAGCCGCGAGGCCAGTTGCGGTGGCAGCGGCACGGGCGCGCGACGGGTCAGGCGGGCGAGTTCGCGAATGAATTTTTCCGCAATATCGAGCCGCAGGCGCACAGGCCCAGCGGCGAGCCAGCCCATGCAGTCCATGAAGGCCGGGGGCAGGGCATCGGGCGGCAGGGTGATGCGGCTCATGGCGGGCAGGGCGGGGCAGGGCATGTTCAGGCTGATGGCCACAAGCCAGCCGCGCAATTGCAGCGCGCGCTCCTTCAGGATTGCGGGCATGAACAGGGTATAATGGCCCACGCGCACCCCCAGCCTGCGCAGGCGGCCCAGCATCTCGGGGGGCAGGCGCTCGCCCTTGTGCAGCGGGGCGATGCCTGCGCCTTCCAGCAGGCGGTGAACGATGCCGCGCAGTTCCGGCGTGGTGGCAACGGCGGCCTGCACGGCAAAGAGCGGGGCAAGGTGCTCGCGCACGACCTGCCCGAGCCAGGTCTGGAGCCGGTTGCGGATTCGCTCGCGCTGGGCGTTGTCGAGCAGCGGGTTGTCGAGCACCAGCGGGCGGGGGGAGAGCACATCGGCACCCGGCAGCAGGCGGGCGAGGTTCATGCCCTGCCACATGATATGCGTGCCATCGGCCGAGAAGGTGAACTGCTGGTCGTCATCCTGCACCAGCAGCGCCACGCGGCGGGGAATCTCGCTGCGCACGGCGCGGCGGGCGGCGCGCATGAGCAGGCGGCCATCCTCGGCATCGGTATGCTCGCCCGCAATCAGGTCAAGGCCCGCAATCCGGCCAACCTCATGGCCTTCCACCACCACATTGCCCTGCGCGGTCACGGCGGAGAGCAGGTTGTCATGCCCGCCTTCATCAAGCCGGCGGATCAGCGTTGTGGCGCGGCGGTCGACGAAGCGGGCAGTCAACTGCTCATGCAGCACGTCGGACAGCCGGTCCTCGGCCTCACGCGTGCGGGCCTGCCAGTGTTCGGCATTGCCGATCCAGCCGGGGCGGGCGGCGATGTAGCTGCACACGCGAATCCCCGCCAGGCGCTGCATCAGCGTGTCGATGGTGCCATCGGTCTGGAAGAAATGGGTGATCTGGTTTTCCATCCATGTGGCGGGGATGCGGCCATCGCTGATCAGGTGGGTGAAGATGCGCCCGCACAGGCGGATGTGGCTGTCATCGCCCAGCTTGCGGAAATCGGGGATCTGGCAGCTTTCCCACAACAGCCGGGTTGCGGCACGGGAATGCACCAGCGGGCGGATGTCGGGGCTGGCCGAGAGTGCTGAAAGGGCCAGCACGTCGCTCGCTTCATGCCCCGCAATCAGTTCAGGCCGGGGCGAGGCCTGGTTGAGGCTGCCAAGCAGGCTGGCGGGCGATGAGAAATCAAGCGCGCTGTTGCGCCATGACAGGCGGGTGAGCGGGTCGAAACGGTGCTGCTCCACGGCCTCGGCCAGTTCCTCATGCAGGGGCGGGCAGGTGCCGGTGGTGCCGAACGTGCCATCGCGCAGGCCGCGTCCGGCGCGCCCGGCCACCTGCGCGATCTCGCCTGCCGTGAGCGGGCGGATGCGCGAGCCGTCGAATTTCGACAGGCTGGCAAAGGCCACATGGTTCACATCCATGTTCAGCCCCATGCCGATGGCGTCGGTCGCGACGAGGTAATCGACTTCCTTTTCCTGGTACAGCGCCACCTGCGCATTGCGCGTGCGCGGCGAGAGCTGGCCCATCACGATGGCGCAGCCGCCGCGCCGGCGGCGCAGCAGTTCGGCAATGGCGTAAACCTCGCCCGCCGAGAATGCGACGATGGCCGAGCGTGGCGGCAGGCGCGTCAGCTTGCACGCGCCCGCATGGGTCAGTTGCGAAAGGCGGGGCCGGTGCTCGATCTCGATGCCCGGTACAAGGCGGCGGATCAGGTTGCGGATGGTGTCGGCGCCGAGGAACATCGTCTCCGCCGTGCCGCGCGCATGCAGCAGCCGGTCGGTAAAGATGTGGCCCCGGTCCGGGTCGGCGCAGAGCTGGATTTCATCCACCGCCACGAATTCCACCCGCCGGTCGAGCGGCATGGCCTCCACCGTGCATGAAAACCAGCGTGCCTTCGGGGGGATGATCTTTTCCTCCCCCGTTATCAGCGCCACGGCCTGCGCGCCCTTGCGGGCCACCATGCGGTCGTAGTTCTCACGGGCCAGCAGGCGGAGCGGGAAACCGATCACCCCGCTGGAATGCGAGAGCAGCCGCTCGATGGCGAGATGCGTCTTTCCGGTATTGGTCGGGCCGAGCACAGCCCGGACCACCTGGTCGGAATGGGGGCCGGAGCGATGCCCGGCCGCTGCGCGATGGGGGCCACGAAGCCCCGAGGGTACACCCGTCATGGCGGTATGCTCCGGCCAAGTGGACGGAAATGCAAGCAAAACCACATGCGTGTGCCCAGGACCGCGCCACTGGGTGTTGCGTTGGCGCGATGGCGGACGCACCCTTGCGGGCAACAGAAGATGACACAGCCGAGGAATGCCATGAACATGCCGCAACAACCCGACTGCCTGGTCGCCCGGAACGACGTGGGCCATGAACCCGTAGGCGTGGTGCACGCCATCCGCCCCTCGGCCCTGGGGGGGCTTGAGGCGCTGGTGGGCGAGAAGGCGGCGCGTTTTGCGCTCCAGGCCGGTTTTGTGGCCCGTTACGGGCAGGTGCAGGGCCTGCCCGATGCGGATGGCAACATCGCTACCGCCGTGCTGGGCGTGCCGGAGGCGGCGGATGGGGCCGACCCGTTCGTGTTCGGCGTGCTGCCCGACTCGCTGCCAAGCGGCCTATGGCGCATCAGCGCGCCGCAGGATATTGCTGCAGCCGACATGGCCCTTGGCTTCTGCCTTGGCGCCTATCGCATGCCCGCCTTCGGGCGCGACAGCGGCCCCAAGCCACCACGGGCACGGCTGGTGGTTGATGCGGCAGGGCTGGCGGCAGGGCCGGTGGCGCAGTGCATCAACCTGGCGCGCTCGCTCATCAACACGCCCCCCAACCTGATGGGCCCCGATGATCTGGCGCGCGCGGCACAGGTGGCGCTCGAGCCGCTTGGCGCCGAGGTGTCGGTCATTCGCGGCGCGCGGCTGGAGCAGGATTTCCCCACCGTGTTCCACGTGAGCATGGGCTCGGAGCGTGCGCCCTGCGTGGTGGTGGCGCGCTGGAGCGGCAGCACCGCGCCCGAGGATGCGCCGCTTGTATCGCTGGTGGGCAAGGGTGTGTGTTTTGATACCGGCGGCTACGACCTCAAGCCGCCCTCATCCATGCTGCGGATGAAAAAGGACATGGGGGGCGCTGCCATCATGCTGGCGCTGGCGCGGCTGGTGGTGCTGCGCGACCTGCCGGTGCGGCTGGAACTGCGGCTGGGCTGCGTGGAGAACAGCGTGTCAGGCCGCGCCATGCGCCCATCCGACGTGGTGCGCACGCGCGCGGGGCTGACAGTGGAGATTGGCAATACCGATGCCGAGGGCAGGCTGGTGCTGTGCGACCTGCTGCATGCCGCGTGCGAGCACGATCCCGCCCTGCTGGTTGATGCCGCGACCCTGACCGGGGCCGCCCGCGTGGCACTTGGCCCCGACATGCCCGCGCTGTTCAGCAACAGCGATGAGGCCGCCCTTGCGCTGGAGGGGGCAGGGTGGGCCTGCGGCGACCCGTTGTGGCGCCTGCCGCTATGGCCGGGCTACCGCAAATGGCTGCGCAGTCCGGTGGCAGACCTGAACAATATTTCATCCAAACCGATGGCAGGGGCGATTACGGCGGCGCTTTTCTTAGAGAATTTTGTCAAAACTGATGTGCGCTGGGTTCATATCGATACCTATGGATGGAACGATTCCGACCGCCCCGGCCGCCCGGAAGGCGGAGAAAGTCTTGGTTTAAGAGCAGCTTACGCAGGGATATTAAAAATATTTAATCTTGACGAAACGAACGCGACATTAAAGAAACAATTATGAAATCGAACTAATTTGCCAGGTGCGACTTATATATGCCGTAAATGCCAATTATATAGGCACCACCAAAAGAGACCATCTCGTGCCGGTCCGATTCCACGGCGTACAGGCCCGTTGGCCGGCACGACATCATGACAGAGGATTTTAACCGATGGCCAAGTCATCACAGCCCAATCAGGCTCATGCGGACCAGATGACGCACTCCCTGCGCGATACCGTTGTTGCAATGGTTCGCCGCGACGGGCCTGACCTTTCAGCGCGCCAGCTGGCCGTGTTCCTGACCTGCTACCTCAGCGACAGCGCCCATACCGTGCGTGGCCTCGCCGCCGAGCTGAACGTGTCCAAGCCCGCGATCACCCGCGCGCTCGACCGGCTCGAGGACCTGCGCCTCGCCCGCCGCACGGCCGACCCGATGGACCGCCGCTCGGTGCTGATCACGCACACCCCGCAGGGCAACGGCTTCCTGCGCGACCTGCGCACAATCGTGAACGAAACATCCGCCGCAGCCCAAGAAAAGGTTGCCGCCCCCGTGCGCAAGGCGCCCCGTGCGCGCCGCACCGAGGAACTTCGCCGCGCGAGCTGAGTTAGCAGCAGGTTCTCTTCGTGCGTTCCGGGACGGAAGGTTTCCACTCCATGCATATCTCTCGACGTCTGCTTGCCCTCGCCATCGCCGTGGCGCCCCTTGCCAGCCTGCCATGCGCGGCCATGGCCGAGGAATCCTCGCTCGGCACGCCCTCGGGCACCGTCACCATGAAGTTCAAGTCGCTCGATATCGGCGTGGGGCATACATGGGGTACGGGCAAGCTGGTGTATGGGCACCATACCTACCGCTTCAAGATCGAGGGCGGGTCGCTCGCGGCCGTGGGCTATGCCAACATCAAGGGCAGCGGCACGGTCTATAACCTGCATTCGGTCAAGGATTTCGAGGGCAGTTACGCCGCCGTCAACGGTGATGTGACAGCAGGCACCGGCATTGGCGCGGTCCTGCTCAACAATCCCGCAGGCGTGCGCATCCGGCTCGATACCTCCAGTTCCGGCGGGCGCCTTGCCGCAGCCGCGCAGGGCATGAAGATTACCTTTACCCACAAGTAAGGTCCGTTATCTGTCACGATCGGCAGGGGGGATGGTCGCAGGACCATTCCCCCTGTTTCGTTTCTACCACCGCACGCCCGGCGCGTGGCGTACGCGCCCGATCACCGCCACGCCCCATGCCAGTTGCAGCGCCAGCAGCCCGCCCGCCGCGGCTGGCAGGCCGATCAGGCCGCCTGCCAGCGCGCATGCCGCCCCCGCGCCGCATAGCGTGGCCCCCCAGGCCAGCAGCGTAACCGCGAGGGGCGTCATGCCACCGCGATGGGCCATCTGGTAGAAATGCTCCCGGTGCGCCTGCAGCAGCGGGCGGCGCAGCACGGCGCGGCGCAGGAGCGTTATCCCCACATCGGCCAGCAGGCCGGACAGCATGAGCGGCATGAGCGCCCAGCCATGCGCCAGCGGCGGCAGGTCGGCCATGTGCAGCCCCAGCGCGCCCAGCACCAGCCCGCAGCACTGGCTGCCCACATCGCCCATGAACAGCCGCGCCCGGGGAAAATTGAAGGGCAGGAAACCGGCAATGCCAACAGCCATGACCAGCGCCGTGCCCCATGTCTCCACCCCTGCATGAACATGCAGGCACAGCAGGGCGGTGGCCATGCAGGCCAGCAGGGTGCAGCCCGCGGCCAGCCCGTCCAGCCCGTCCATGAAGTTGATGGCGTTGCACAGCACGACCAGCCACAGCCCGCGCCCCAGCAACGCGCCCCATGTCGCATCATCATGCGGCAGCACGCCCAGGCTGCCCCAGGCCACCAGCAGGGCCGCCAGCACCTGCGCGCCCAGCTTCCACAGCGCGGGCATGGGGTGCATGTCATCGCGCCATGAAAACAGGCCCAGCCAGGCGGTGGCGGCCAGCAGGGTCTTGTCGGCAAGGGTGGGGGCATGGTGCCAGAGCATCTGCGCCAGCGGCACGCCGGTCACGAACACGGCCAGAATGGCAAGCCCGCCGCCCTTGGGCACGGGCCGGGCGTGGGCGCTGCGCCCGGTGGGGTAGTCCAGTATGCGCAGCCCGATGACCCGGCGCGACAGGAGGGCGGCCATGACCGCGCCCGCGCCAAGCAGCAGCACGAAAAGCAGGCCCGCGCCATGATCGGCATGCACGAAGGTCATGAAAGCGGGGTCCGGGGCATGATCTCTCCTTCCTGCTCCCCCGCTGGCTCGGCTATAGGGAGGGGTAATGGCAACGCTATCCTCCAGCGCTCACTCCCTGGCCGAGTGCCTGCGCATGACACGGACCATCGCGCTGAACTGCATGCTTGATACGGTCCTGGGGGGGCTGGCGGCAAGCCTCGCGGGCTGGGCGTGCGGTTATCCGGCCCCAATGTCTGGCAGCGCGTGGCCCGGGGGCGTGCAGGTGCTGGGCATGGCGGGGCTTGGCGTGGCGGGGTGGCCGTTCCGCATCTTCCAGCAGCACTGGCGCTTTGCCGGGCGGTCCGATTTCTGGCGGCTGGGCGGGGCCTGCGCGCTGGCGGGCGGGCTGGTGCTGGGGGCTGCGGCCCTGCTGGGGGCACCCGCCCCGGCATTTGGCATGGTTTACGCCATGGCGGCATTCGTGCTGCTGGCGGGCGTGCGGGGCGCATACCAGTACTGGCGGCAGGGCCTGCGCGGGTCTGGCGGCCGGCAGCGCGTGATCGTACTGGGCGATGGGGAAGATGCCAGCCGCTTCCTGGCGCTGGTGCCGCATATGGGCCGCCGGGTTGCGGGGCTGGTGCTTGAAGGCCGCCAGCGCCGCCCCGGCCGCAGGCCGGGCGGCCTGCCGGTGCTGGGGCAGGTGGGCGACCTGCAGGCCATTCTGTCGGCATTGGGGGCGGATGAGGACTGGATGGTGGTGGTGGCCGACCCGCACTGCCGTGGCAGGCGGCTTGCCACCGTTCTGCGCATGGCGCATGAAAGCGGCACCCCGGTGCGCTGCATGCCCGACCTGTCCGCCCTGACAGGCACCGCGCGCGTGCCACTGCACCCCGTCAGGCTGGCTGACCTGCTGCCCCGCCAGCCCGTGGCGCCTGATGAACAGGGGCTGGCGAGCATGCTGCGCGGGCGGCGGGTACTGGTAACGGGGGCAGGGGGCTCGATCGGGGCGGAACTGGTGCGCCAGATCGCCCGTCATGGCCCCGCGGAACTGATCCTGCTCGATATGGGCGAGTTCCCGCTATGGCAGGTGGATATCGACCTTGAAGCGACAGCGCCCGCGCTCAGGCGCCACCTGGTGCTGGCCGACATACGCGATTCCGCGCGCATCGAGCGCGTCTTTGCCCGCTATCGCCCCGAGCTGGTGTTTCACGCAGCCGCGCTCAAGCAGGTGCCCATGGTGGAGGCCAACCCGTGCGAGGGGCTGCTGACCAACGTGACCGGCACCCGCATCGTAGCCGATGCGGCCAGCCGCCACGGGGTGCGGGCCATGGTGCTCATCTCGACCGACAAGGCGGTCAATCCCGCCAGTGTCATGGGTGTTTCAAAGCGCATTGCGGAGATGTACTGCCAGGCCCTTGATGCCCGCGCCCGGCGCGTGGGCGGGCCTGATGCCATGCGCTGCGTGACCGTGCGCTTTGGCAATGTGATGGGTTCGACCGGCTCGGTCATTCCGCTGTTCCAGCACCAGCTTGAGCGCGGTGGCCCGCTTACGGTGACCGACCCGCGCATGCGGCGCTATTTCATGACCGTGTCGGAGGCCGTGGGGCTGGTGCTGCAGGCCAGCGCCTGCGGCACCGGCGCGCAGGAAGATGCACTTGCCGCCGCCCTGCTGCGCCGGGGCGGGGTGTTCGTGCTCGACATGGGCACGCCGGTGCGCATCATGGAACTGGCGCGGCAGATGATCGTGCTGGCGGGGCTGCGGCCGGGGCATGACGTGCAGATCCGCTTTACCGGGCTGCGACCGGGCGAAAAGCTGGCCGAGGACCTGTTTCACAGCCAGGAAATCCTGCAACCCACCGGCTGTCCCGGTTTGCGGATGGCAACGCCGCGTACGGTGGACCTTGCGCAGGTCGTCAATATCATGGATGCACTGACAGTGGCATGTCGTCAGGGTGACAGCGCGCGGGCGCTGGAACTGGCAGGCCAGCTCGTACCCGAATTTGTCCATAACCCGCACGGCATGGTTACACAGGTTCCGGCGGGGCAGGCCGATGTGGAAAGGAATGCATCATGAACGCTCCGGCGCAGGCGCCCATAGGTTTTCTTGACCTGCCCAGACAGCAGGCCGCCATTGCCGATGCACTGCGCGAGCGTGTCGATGCGGTGATGCGGCACTGCCGCTTCGTCATGGGCCCCGAAGTGGCCGAGCTTGAATCCCGGCTGGCCAGCTATGTGGGGGCAGGGGAATGCGTGGGCGTGTCATCGGGCACGGACGCCATCCAGGTGGTGCTGATGGCCGAAGGAATCGGGGAAGGCGATGCCGTGTTCCTGCCCGCCTTCACCTACACCGCCACGGCGGAGGTGCCGCTGGTGCTTGGCGCCACCCCGGTCTTTGTGGATGTGGACCCCCATACTTTCCAGATCGACCCTGAAAACCTGCGCCAGCGCATTGCCGACGTGCGCAGGGCCGGTCGCCTGCGCCCGCGCGCGCTGATCGGGGTGGACCTGTTTGGCCAGCCCGCGCCGTGGCCCGAGCTGCGCGCCATCGCGGCGGTGGAGGACCTGTTCCTCATGGCGGACTGCGCGCAGGCCTATGGCGCGAGCCTGTCGGGCCGCAGGCTGGGGCGCGAGGGGGTGGCGACCACGCTGTCCTTCTTCCCCTCCAAGCCGCTGGGCGCGTATGGCGATGCTGGTGCGATCCTGACCGATGACCCCGAACGCGCCGAGCTCTACCGCTCGCTGCGCACCCATGGCGAGGGCAAGACCCGCTACGAGGTGCTGCGCACGGGCATGAACGCGCGGCTGGACACGCTGCAGGCCGCCATCATCCTGGCCAAGATGGACCGTTTCGATGCGGAGCTTGCCCGCAGGCGCGCCATTGCCAGCGCGTATGACAAGGGCATTGCGGGCCATCTGGTGCCGCCCGCCCGCGTGGCGGATGGCGAGTCCTCCTGGGCGATCTATTCCGTGCTGACCACAGGCGAGGCCGATCGCGCCTCCATGCAGGAGAAGCTCAAGGCCCGTGGCGTGGCCTCGGCCATCTATTACCCCCGGCCGCTGCACCGCCAGCCGGCCTATGAGGCCTGCCATGATGGCGCATCGCTGCCGGTGGCCGAAGATCTTTCGCGCCGGATCATGGCGCTTCCGCTACATCCGGAACTGTCGGACAATGACGTGGCCCGGGTTATCGCGGCTGTGTGTGCATAAGGAGACCATACGCCAATGAGACGCGAAACCGCCCTGCTGATCGGGTTCCTGTTCATCACCATCGGCACGGCAGCAGGGTTGTGGTACATGGCCATGCCCAATTTCCGGCCGCTGAGCTTCCCCACCATGCAGTCGGGCACCATTGCGGTCGGCCCCATGCGGCGCGAGCGCACGCTCACGGCGGCACAGGTCAAGACGCTCAATGACTGGCTGCAGTCGCACACCAAGGGCTGGGGGCCGCTGGGGCAGACCCCGCCTTCAAGCGGTGATGCGGTGATGGAAATGCAGGTGGCGCCCGATGGCAAGCAGCCCAGCGGCCCCGCCGTGCCCTACCGCATCACGCTGTGGACCGGCATCAGCGCCGCTGACTGGAACAACACCGTGTTCGTGGAGGAACGCCCTGGTGCCGTGATCCGCTTCCATCATTACAAGGACAAGGATTTCGACGCGCTGCGCGATCTGGTCAACCAGTATGACTATGCCCGGTCGGCTTTCCCATGAGCCTTGTCCGCGCGGGCACGCAGGGCCTGATCTTTGATTGCGACGGCACGCTGGTCGACAGCCTGCCGCTGTACCGTGAAGGCTGGCTCGCAGCCCTTGAGGATGCGATCGGCCAGGGCGTGCCGCCGGAGTGGTTTCATGGCCATGGCGGCATGTCCGAGCATATGGTGCTCGATATTGTCGAGCAGCGCCTTGGCCGGGTGGTGAACCGCGAGGACATCATCTCGAACGCACGCGCCAGCATGCTCCGCAAGCTGCATGTGCTGCGCGAGATCACGGTCGTAACCGATATCGCCCGCGCCTATCATGGCCGCCTGCCCATGGCGGTGGCCTCGAACGGGTCGCGGCAGGTTGTCTCGGCCTGCCTGAGCCATCTCGGGCTTGAGAAGCTGTTCGATGTCATCATCACCATTGATGACGTAAACCACCCCAAGCCCGCGCCGGACATGTTCTTGCTTGCGGCGCGGCACCTCACGGTGGAGCCTGCCACCTGCCTCGTGTTCGAGGACAGCCGCGAGGGCATGCAGGCCGCCACCCGCGCGGGCATGGCGCATGTGGACGTGAATACCCTGCAGGCCTGATGGCCGCAGGGCGATAATACCTCGCTGATAAAGACAAAAGTTCATGGGTGCCGCCTTTTTTCAAAAAGGCGGCGTTCTTTGAAGCTTTTTCAAAAGCTTCACCAGAAACTTTTGGCCTGTAGGTGGCTATACCCGCTCGTCGTCATCCAGTTTTGGCGTGGCCTTGTCCATGGTGGCGAGCAGGGCGGCGGTGAGGGGGGATGCCAGGATCAGCCCCGGAATGCCGAGGATGGTGCCAAAGATCGTCTGTGACAGGATGGTCAGCCCCGGCGGCATCTTGACCGCGTGGCGCTGGATGAGCGGCGCCATGACATTGCCTTCAAAGAACTGGATGGCGGCGTAAAGCCCCAGCACCATCACCCCCTCGCGCGTGCCCTGCGACAGCCCGATGAGGACCGCGGGTATGGCACCCACGAAGGCCCCGATATACGGGATGAAATTGGCCATGCCCGCCACCACGCCCAAGGCCAGGGCCAGCGGCACGCCAATGCACCACAGCCCGATGAAGGACAGCAGCCCCACCACGGTCATGTCCAGCGCCTGCCCTGCAGTCCACGCCCACAGCGTGCGGCCCGCGGTCAGCAGCAGCTTGCGCGATGTCTTGCGGTAGGGGTGGGGGATCAGCCGCAGCATGCCGTTGACATAGATTTCGGGCGAGATGGCGAAATACAGCCCCGCGATCAGGATCACGGCCAGCGTGCCCGCCGCGCCAAAGGCCGAGGAGACAAAGCCCGTCATCGACCCCGCGATGGAGCCGAACCCGGCATTGCCTGAAGTCTGTTCATTGCCGCCAAGGGTGGTGGGCAGGTTATCAAGGATCATCCGCCCGGTGGAGGAATGGCCCATGCTGTCACGCAGGTTGTGGGCCTGCTCGCTCAGGGCGGTGCGCAGCTTGACCGCCTGCTCCGATATTTCGGGGCCGCTGCTCCAGATCAGGCCGGTCAGGGCCCCGATCAGCACCACTACCACGGTGGAGAGCGCCAGCCAGTAAGGCATGCGCGTGCGCCGTTCAACAAGCGCGGCAAGGTTATGCAGGATCACGGCCACCAGGGTCGCGGCAAAGATGACCATCAGCACATCGCCCACGACCCAGATCAGCATGACCACGATGGTCACGATCAGCGTCAGCCGCAGCAGGGCATAGATGCGTGCGAGCTGGATGGCGCGGGGATCGGTTATGTCATCCTTGTGATGGGCAGGCCTGGAATCGGGTTCGTTGGAAGAGGGAGCCGTGGGGGGGGAGGCTGTCATCTATGGGTCCGTATGCTGGGCATGGAATGTGTGAAAACGGGAATGGCGTGCCCGTGGCGTGAACCCGGATAACGCAGGGTGGGGCGGCCGGATTGCCGGAGGGTGAAATTAGGCCACGGATGGTCTGGTAAAGTGATATGGCCCTGATGGGTTAATGCTGCATTGATGTGCAAGCGGTAAGCCAATCTTCGCCATCGGGAAAGGGCGGATATGTGAGTGAAGCAGACATGGCCCCCTTTCCGGCGGGTCGGGTATGGGCGGTCTGGGGCGCGCTGGCGGTCGCCACCTTTGCCATCGGCACGGGTGAGTTCGCGCTCATGGCGCTGCTGCCAGGCGTGGCGCGCTCGCTTGGCGTGGGCGTGCCGGTGGCGGGGCATGTCATCAGCGCCTATGCGCTGGGCGTGGTGGTGGGCGCGCCGCTTGTAACCCTGTTGGCCGCCCGCATGCCCCGGCGCAGGCTGCTGCTGGTGTTGCAGGCGGTGTTCGTGGCGGGCAATGCCGGGTGCGCCCTGGCCCCCGGTTATGGCACGCTGGTCACCTTGCGTTTTCTGACCGGAGTGCCGCATGGCGCCTTTTATGCCGTGGCGGCGCTGGTGGCGGCGGCCATGGTGCCACCCGCACGCCGGGGGCGGGCCGTGGCGGGTGTGTTTTCGGGCCTTACCATCGCGCATGTGGTGGGCGTGCCGCTGGTAACGTGGGTGGGTGAAGCACTGGGCTGGCGCGCGGTTTACGGGCTGGTCACGCTCATGGGCCTCATCGCCTTCGGGCTGATGGCGCGCAGCCTGCCGCAGGTGCCGGTTGACCCCGCCCATGCGCCTTCCGTGCGGCGCGAGCTTGGCGCGCTCGGGCGCCCGCAGGTCTGGCTGACGCTGGCTACGGGGGCGGTCGGGTTTGGGGGCATGTTCTGTGTCGGCACCTATCTTTCCACCGTGCTGCTGGGGGTTACCGGGGTATCCGCCGATGTGTTGCCGGTAGCCCAGATGCTGTGGGGGCTGGGCATGGTGGCGGGCAACATGGCGGGCGCGCGGCTGGTTGATGTGAGCCCGGTGCTGGCCATCATCGTAACCCTGGTGGCGAGCACGCTCATGTCATGCCTGTTTGCGCTGTGCGCGGGGAATGTCTGGCTGATCCTGCCGGTCATTGGGCTGACCGGCTGCATCATCGCCCTGCTGCCCGCACTCCAGACCCGGCTGATGGACGTGGCAGCCGAGGCGCAGGGTCTGGCGGCAGCCCTCAACCACTGCGCCGTCAACATCGCCAACGCCTTCGGGGCATGGCTGGGTGGGGCGGTGATTGCGGCGGGTTATGGCGCGCAGTCCGTGGGGTGGGCCGGGGCCTGCCTCTCGGCGGCGGGGCTGGGGATCTTCCTGATCGGGCTGGCCGGTTCCGGGAAAGCTGGCGGCAAATGATAAAAGTTTCTGGTGAAGTTTTTTTCAAAAAGCTTCGTTTAACGCCCCCTTTTAAAAAAAAGAGGATACCCAAAAACTTTTATTACTTCAGTCGTTTCTAGAGCAATTCCACTGAACTCTGGCTCAGTGGAATTGCTCTAACTCATTGTTTATCGAGCATCTTCAGCAGTTCGAATGTGTCCATTCAAACTGGATCTGCTCTAGTCCGCATTCGCGGCTTCAAGCTCGGTTTCGGCTTCCAGCCAGTCTTCCTCCGCCCGGTTATGTTCGCGTGCAATGGCGGCAAGGCGGGTGTTGAGTGCCGTGACTTCCTCGGGCTTGCCGGTTTCATACAGTTTCGGGTCGGCCAGGCGGGCTTCGAGCTTTGCGCGTTCGGCCACCAGTTTCGCCATAAGCTGCTCGGCATCGCGGATGCGCTTGCGCAGGGGGGCTGTGGCCTTGCGGGCCTCGGCGCGTTCGCGGCGGTCATCGCGCTTGGGGGCGGCGGCGGGGCGGTCGGGGTTGCTGGCGGCTACCGCGCGGGCGCGTTCGGTCAGCCACACGCGGTATTCCGCCATGTCGCCCTCAAACGGGCGCACCGTGCCATCGCCCACCAGCCACAGCCGGTCGGCCACGAGTTCAACCAGATGCGGGTCATGGCTGATCAGCAGCACCGCGCCCTCGAATTCCGCTAGCGCCCGGATCAGCGCATCGCGGGCATCAAGGTCAAGGTGGTTGGTCGGTTCATCCAGAATCAGCAGGTGCGGGGCATCGCGGGTGGCCAGGGCCAGCAGCAGGCGGGCCTTCTCGCCGCCTGACAGGTCGCGCGTGGGTGTCTCGGCCCGCTCCGCATCCAGCCCGAAGCGGGCAAGCTGCGCGCGCACGGCAGGTGGCGTGGCCTCGGGCAGGGCACGGGCCATGTGCTCGACCGGCGTTTCATCGGGCCGCAGTTCCTCGGCCTGATGCTGGGCAAAATAGCCCACCTTGAGTTTGGGGCTGTGCTGGATCGTGCCCGACTGGGGTGCCAGCCTGCCCGCCACCAGCTTGGCGAAGGTGGATTTGCCGTTGCCGTTCGCGCCAAGCAGGGCGATGCGGTCTTCCATGTCGATGCGCAGCGACAGGTTGGACAGGATGGTGTGATCGCCATACCCCGCACTTACGCGCTCCATGGTCAGCATGGGCGGGGGCAGGGGGGATGGCTCGGGGAAGGAGAAGTGGCTGGGCGTATCCTCCACCACGCTGTCGATCTGGGGCAGTTTTTCCAGCGCCTTGATGCGGGCCTGCGCCTGCTTGGCCTTGGTGGCCTTGGCGCGGAAACGGTCGACAAAGGACTGCATGTGCGCGCGCTTGGCATTGATGCGCTCGGCCATGCGGGCCTGTTGCAGCGCCTGCTCGGTGCGGATGCGCACGAACTCCTCATACCCGCCGGGCGTGAGCGTGAGCTTGCCGCGATCAAGATGGGCGATGGCATCCACTGCGCGGTCAAGCAGGCCCCGGTCGTGGCTGACAATCAGCGCAGCGCCACCAAAGCGGGCCAGCCAGTTCTCGAGCCAGATCGTGGCCTCGAGGTCGAGGTGGTTGGTCGGCTCATCGAGCAGAAGCAGGTCGGGGTTGAGGAACAGCGCCGTGGCGAGTGCCACGCGCATGCGCCACCCGCCCGAAAAGTCGGATACCGGGCGCGCCTGGGCGCTGGCGTCAAAGCCGAGGCCGGACAGGATTGCGGCGGCGCGGGCGGGCGCGCTGTGGGCATCGATGGCCAGCAGCCGCTCGTGGATATCGGCAATGCGGGCGGGGTCGGTGCAGGTTTCGGATTCGGCCAGCAGGCCCGTGCGCTCGGTATCGCCCGCCAGCACAGTGTCGAGCAGGGAGCCATAGCCGGTGGGGGCTTCCTGCTTGATGCGGGCCATGCGCGCGCGGGCGGAAAGGTTGATGGTGCCGCCATCGGGCGCGATATCGCCTGCAATGGCAGCAAGCAGCGTGGACTTGCCCGCCCCGTTGCGGCCCACGAGGCCGATCTTGCGGCCGGGGTCGATGCTCAGGCTCGCGCCATCGAGCAGGGTGCGCCCTGCAATGCGCAGGGTCAGGTCAGATATGACGAGCAGGCTCACGGGCGGAAAACTCCGGCAATAAAGGGGGCATGGCTGGTTTCGTGCGGGTTTGTACCTACCAGTCTGCGGCGATATGCTCTAGATGGCGGTTGTAAGGTGATGTCGGCTTATGTCCAATGCCGCCTCGTATATTTTGCAACCTGTTGAAAGGAGCTGTCCCATGGCAGTCGAACGTACCCTCTCCATCATCAAGCCCGATGCGACCCGCCGTAACCTGACCGGCAAGATCAACGCCGTGTTCGAAGGCAATGGCCTGCGCATCGTTGCCCAGAAGCGCATCCAGCTGACCAAGGCGACCGCTGGCGCGTTCTATGAAGTGCACAAGGAGCGCCCGTTCTACAACGACCTCGTGTCCTTCATGATCTCCGGCCCGGTCGTGGTGCAGGTGCTTGAAGGCGAGAACGCCGTGCTGAAGAACCGCGAAGTGATGGGTGCGACCGACCCCAAGAAGGCCGAAGCCCACACCATCCGCGCCCAGTTTGCCGAGAGCATCGAAGCCAACTCCGTGCATGGCTCGGACAGCCTCGAGAACGCGAAGAACGAGATCTCCTTCTTCTTCGCCGGCACCGAGATCCTGCCCTGATCCTTCCGGATCAGACAGGGGCCGGGGTGTGATGCCCCGGTTGCGGAAAAGCCGACCTTCGGGTCGGCTTTTTTTATGCCTGCGGGCTGACGGGTGCCTGAATATTTTATCGCACCTAATAGTATTGAAAAGCGGAAAGCGCAGCGCAGGCCGCGCAGATGCCCGACCCTGATAAAGGCAGAAGAGAAGAAATTTTTGGTGAAGCTTTTTCCAAAAAGCTTCGACAGGGCGCTGCCTTGATGAAAAAGGCAGCGCCCGGAAGCCTGTTTAAACCGCCAGCAGACTGTCAGCCGCGTCAGGCACGGGTGTCGTGGCCGGGGCCAGCACGCGGCGTAGGGCGGCGGGGTAGAGCCTGTGTTCCTGCACCAGCACGCGGGCGGCCAGTGTGTCCGGCGTGTCGCCATCCAGCACGGGTATGGCGGCCTGGCCGATCACCGGGCCTTCATCCATGCCCTCGGTCACCCAGTGCACGGTGCAGCCATGGATGCGGGTTCCGTTTTCGAGCGCGCGCTCATGCGTGTGCAGGCCGGGAAAGGCAGGTAGCAGGCTGGGGTGGATGTTGAGCATCCGCCCCTTCCATGCCGTAGTCAGGAAGGGCGTGAGCAGGCGCATATAGCCCGCAAGGCAGATATATTGCACGCCCGCCGCGCGCAGCGTTGCATCGAGTGCCCTCTCATGGCCTTCGCGGTCGCGGGGGTAGGCGCGGTGGTCGATGGCCTGCGCCGCAAGTCCTGCGGAACGCGCCACGTCCAGCCCCGGCGCGTCGGGGTTGTTGCTCAGCACCAGGGCAATGCGGGCGGGGTAGTCAGGCCGTGCGCAGGCTTCGATCAGCGCGCGCATGTTGCTGCCGCGCCCGCTGATGAGGATGGCGATGGGAGTCTTGTGCATCGGGGCCGGGTCAGTCACGCAGTTCGGGCAGTTCATCAAAGGTCAGCGTGGCGGGGCTGTCCGGGCTTTCGCCCTGGGTTATGGTGCCGATGATGAAGGCCTGCTGCCCGCGCTCGGCCAGCTTCGCCATGGCGGCATTGGCATCGCGCACCACCAGCACCATGCCCACGCCGCAGTTGAACACGCGCAGCATTTCCTCGGTGGTGACATTGCCAATGCTGGCCAGCCACGGGAAGACCGGCGGTACCGGCCACGACGTGCCATCCAGCACGGCGCGCACGCCCTTGGGCAGTACGCGCGGCAGGTTGCCCGGCAGGCCGCCGCCAGTAATGTGGGCAGCGCCCACAAGCAGGCCCGCGTGGTGCAGGTCGAGCACGGGGCGCACGTACAGCGTGGTGGGCGTCATCAGCGCCTCGCCCAGTGTCTGGCCATCGGCAAACGGGCAGGGGGCATCCCAGCCCAGCCCGCTGCGTTTGACGATGTTGCGCACCAGCGAGAACCCGTTGGAATGCACGCCCGCCGAAGGCAGGGCGATCAGCGTGTCACCGGGGCGGATATCGCCGGGCAGCAGCGCCGTGCGCTCGGCCGCACCGACCGAAAAACCGGCCAGGTCGTAATGGCCGGGGCCGTACATGCCCGGCATCTCGGCGGTTTCGCCGCCCACCAGCGCGCAGCCCGATTCGGCGCAGCCTTTGGCTATGCCGCGCACCACCTTGGCGGCATCTTCCACCGCAAGCTTGCCGGTGGCGAAGTAGTCGAGGAAGAACAGCGGCGTTGCGCCCTGCACCACAAGGTCGTTCACGCACATGGCCACGAGGTCGATGCCCACGGTTTCATGCAGGCCGCTCTCGATGGCGATCATGAGCTTGGTGCCAACGCCATCGGTGCATGAAACGAGAATGGGATCTGAAAAACCGGCGGCTTTCAGGTCAAACAGCGCGCCGAATCCGCCAAGCCCGCCCATGGTGCCGGGGCGGTCCGTGGCCTTGGCCGCAGGCTTGATGACCTCGACAAGGGCGTCGCCCGCCACGATATCCACCCCGGCATCGCGGTAGGTGGCGCTTGGCGCGTTGTCGGGGGCAGGTGTGGTCGGGCGGGGGGCGGACGTCATGCAGCAGGCCTTTTTCACAAGCAAACTATCACTTTCCCGGACTCCCTCGCGCAGGCTATGAAAACCGCCCTTGGAGCCGGGTTCAAACGGACTTCCGGCTTTCTTTACGTCATGGTGGGGCTGCGCACAAAGCGGTGGTTGAGCATACGAAGCTGAAAACGGATGAAAACACGCCTGCCGGGGTGATCGGCCAGATGGTGTTGCCGTTTGCCCACACGCCGCGTTTCCGTGCTGCCGATTTCGTTTTTGCCGCCTCCAACGCCGCGGCCCGCAGCTGGCTTCTCGGCCCCACGCCATGGCCCGAGCGCAGGCTGGCGCTGTGGGGGGCGGCAGGCACCGGCAAGACCCACCTGCTTGAAATCTGGGCGCACCGCCATGGCGCGCGGCTGCTGCATGGGGCCAGCCTGTCGCACGCGCATGTGGCGGCCCTGTTCCCGGCCTGTGGTGCGCGGGTGCCGCTCATGGCCATTGCGCTCGACAGCGCCGATGAATGCGCCGATGAGCGCGCGCTTTTGCACCTGATCAATGCCGCGCGCGAGCATGGCATGGTGCTGCTGCTTGGCGCGCGCACGCCGCCCGCGCGCTGGGCGGTGGCCCTGCCGGACCTGGCCAGCAGGCTGCGCGCGACCATGGCGGTGGCCATCGGCCAGCCGGGCGACGGGCTGTTGCGCGTGCTTTTGCTGCGCCTGCTGGCCGAGCGGCAGATCGTGGTGGCGCAGCCGGTGGTGGAGTGGCTGCTGCGCCGCCTGCCCCGCACGGCGCTGGCCGTGCAGGAGGCCGCGAACCGGCTGGACCATGCAGCCCTTGCCTCGGGCCGCCCGGTCACCCGCGCCCTGGCCGCACGCGCTCTGGCCGACCTGCTGCCAGCCGAGCTGCCGCTGGTGCCTTCGGACCAGAAAAACGGCGGTTTGCACGTGTCATAAAAAATTCATGGGCTTTCAGCCTGAAGCATGTTGGCAGGCATCCCTTTCAGAATAAAAGTTTTTGGGTGCCGCCTTTTTTCAAAAAGGCGGCGTTTTAGCGAAGCGTTTTGAAAACAGCGCCATCCCGCACTTCAGGATGCTGGCTCTGAAGGCTGCGGGGGGGCACGCAGGGGCTTGGCGCTGGCCAAGAGGGCGCTCTGTCGTCTAGAATCACTTGCAACAAGCAATGCCACCGCCGAACGGGAGCGCGAATCCATTGGCCAGAACGCCACGCAAGCCTGCCACGGGCGCAAAACCGGCGCCCCGCGCGCGCAGCCGCGCCACTACCGCCAGGGCGGCAGGGCGGCAGGTTGCCCTGCACGAGGCGCCTGAAACCCTGATCGACGCCACATCACCCGCACGCTTCATCAACCGTGAACTGTCCTGGCTCGACTTCAACCAGCGCGTGGTCGATGAGGCCGACAACCCCCGCAACCCGCTGCTCGAGCGCGTGCGCTTCCTGTCGATCAGCGCCTCCAACCTTGATGAATTCTATTCCGTGCGCGTGGCGGGGCTTGTGGGGCAGGTGCGCGAGGGGCTGGTCAAGACCTCGCCCGACGGGCTGACACCCCAGCAGCAGCTTTCCGCCGTGCGCGAGCGCACGGGGCGGCTGTTGCAGGAGCAGCAGCGCATCTGGCGCGACCTGCAACGCGAGCTCGAGGGCGCTGGCGTGGTGGTGTGCGATGAGGTCTCCTTCACTGCGGAGGAGCAGGAGTGGCTGGATAGCTGCTTCATGGAGCGCGTCTTCCCCGTGCTCACGCCGCTGGCCATCGATCCCGCCCATCCGCTGCCCTTCATCCCCAACATGGGCATAGCCCAGGCGCTGCGGCTGATGAACGCCGAGACCGGGCAGTTCGTGATGGAGGCGCTGATCCTGCTGCCCGCGCGCATCGAGCGTTTCATCCGCCTGCCGGCCGCCCTTTCGCCGCCCGGCGTCACGCGCTTCATCCTGCTTGAGCGCCTGATCGTGATGTGCATCGACCGCCTGTTCCCCGGCCTCGTGGCGGGCGACTGGGGCGTGATGCGCGTGGTGCGCGACACGGATGTGGAGTTCGAGGACGAGGCGGAGGATCTGGTCCGCTCCTATGAGAGCGCGCTCAAGCGCCGCAGGCGTGGCGTGGTGATCCACCTCGATATCGAATCGCGCATGCCCGAGGACCTGGCCCGCTCCATGGCCGACGGCCTGGCCCCCCCGCCGGATGAAGTGTTCGTGCAGTCCGGGCTGATCGGGGTGGTGGACCTCAAGCAGTTGATCGTCGATGACCGGCCCGACCTTTTGTTCCCGCCCTATACGCCGCGCTTCCCCGAGCGGATCGTCGATTGCGGGGGCGACTGCTTCGCCGCCATCCGTGCGCGCGACATGATCGTGCATCACCCGTTTGAAAGTTTTGACGTGGTGGTGCAGTTCCTGCGGCAGGCAGCACTCGACCCCGCCGTGGTGGCGATCAAGCAGACGCTGTACCGCACATCGCGCGACAGCCCGATCGTGAAGGCACTGATCGAGGCGGCGGAAGCGGGCAAGGCGGTCACCGCCATGGTGGAACTGCGCGCCCGCTTTGACGAGGAGGCGAACATCCGCCTCGCCCGCGCGCTCGAGGCGGCTGGCGTGCAGGTGGTCTTTGGCTTCTCCGACCTCAAGACCCACGCCAAGCTCAGCCTCGTGGTGCGGCGCGAGGGCAATGGCCTGCGCTCGTATGCGCATTTCGGCACGGGTAACTACCACCCCATTACGGCGCGGATCTATACCGACCTGTCGTTCTTTACGTGCAACCCCGAGCTTGCGCGTGATTCGGCGCGGCTGTTCAACTACATGACCGGTTACGCCATGCCTGCCAAGATGGAGGCGATCGCGTTCTCGCCCGTGACCATCCGCAGCACGCTTGAAGAGCTGATTGCAGGCGAGATCGCGCATGTGCAGGCCGGCAGGCCAGGGCAGATCTGGCTCAAGATGAACTCGCTGGTCGATCCCGACCTGATCGACCGGCTGTATGCCGCGTCCTGCGCGGGGGTGCGCATCGTGGCCGTGGTGCGCGGCATCTGCTGCCTGCGCCCCGGTGTTCCCGGCCTTTCGGAGAACATCAAGGTCAAGTCCATCGTGGGGCGCTTCCTTGAGCACGCGCGCATCTATGCGTTTGGAGGCGGGCACCGCCTGCCGTCAAAGCAGGCGAAGCTGTATATCTCCTCGGCGGACTGGATGCAGCGCAACATGGACTGGCGGGTGGAAAGCATGGTGCCGATGCTTGACCCGCAGATTCATGCCCGCGTGCTTGACCAGATCATGATGATCGATCTCAAAGACAACCTGCAGTCGTGGATTCTACAGCGTAACGGGGTCTGGCGGCGGCTGGAGCCGGGGCGCAGGCCCTTTTCATCGCATGAGTATTTCATGGAGCATCCGGGCTATCCGGTGCGTGGCGCGCCAGAAGCCCCGATCCGGGTCAGCGCATCGCAGCCGTGGCATGCGGAACAGATTATTGAGGACTGAGGATTACGGCATGGGCAGGCTCAAGGCAGGACGCGCTGGCAGCATATGGGGCGCGATGTGACGGGGGCTGGCGGGTTTCGCCGTTCGGCGGTCATTGATCTGGGTTCGAATTCCGTGCGCCTTGTGGTGTTTGACGGCATTTCGCGCAATCCCGCGCCCATTTTCAACGAGAAGGTGGTGCTCAGGCTGGGTCGGGGGCTCAACGCCACGGGTCGGCTGAACGAGGAGGCTGTGCCGCTGGCCATGGAGGTCATGGCCCGCTTCAACGCCATTGCGCGCGGCATGGAGGCAAGCCCCTTCGAGGTTCTGGCCACGGCGGCGGTGCGCGATGCCACCAACGGGCCGGAATTCGTGGCGGGGCTGAAATCACGCCTGCCCGGCGTGCCGATCCGCATACTGAGCGGGGAGGAGGAGGCCGATTATTCCGCCACCGGCGTGCTGTGCGGCATCCCCGATGCCAACGGGCTGGTGGCTGATATTGGCGGTGGTTCGCTTGAACTGATCCGCATCGAGAACGGGCGCAAGCGCGATGCCTGCACCCTGCCGCTGGGCGTGATCCGGCTCAATGACCGCGCCGGTGGCGACCTGGCCCGCGCACGCGCGCTGGTGGATGAGGACCTGGCCCGCGTGGACTGGCTGGAGGGTGTGCGCGGGCAGGACCTGTACCTGGTGGGTGGCGCCTTTCGCGCACTTGCCCGCCTGCAGATCGCACGCACGGCCTATCCGCTCAATATCGTGCACCTGTACCAGCTTGCGCCCGATACCGCGCGCGAGATGACGGACTGGATCCTGGGCGCCAGCAAACGCTCGATCGAGCGCCTGCCCGGCGTGCCGCGCAAGCGGCTTGATGATGCGCCCTTTGCCGCCACCGTGCTGCGCAGGCTCATGCGGCATGCGCAGCCCAACGGGCTGGTCTTCTGTGTCGATGGCCTGCGCGAGGGGTGGTACATGCGCAATGTGGCCGCAAGTGTTGCCGATAACGACCCGCAGGATGCCGTGGCCCGCGAAATGTGCTGCATGCTTGGCCGCAGCATGCAGCTGCCCGAGCGCCTGGCGGACTGGACGGCGCCGCTCTTCCCCGATGAAGACCCCGTGGCAGGCCGCCTGCGCGCGGTGGCGTGCTGGCTGTCGGATGTGGGCGCGCATGACCACCCCGAATACCGGGCCGAGCAGACCTATCTGCGCATCCTGCGCCTGCAGGGGGTGGGCTTTACGCATCAGGCGCGGGCTTTCCTGTCGCTTACGCTGGCGGTGCGCTACGGGGCCGACCTGTCGGTGGCGTATCTGCAACCCTCGCGCCAGTTGCTTGACCCCGCGCAGTTTGCCCATGCCGTGGTGCTGGGGCAGGCATTGCGGCTGGCCTATACGGTGAGTGGCGGCACGGAGGCCCTGCTTGATGGCACGCGGCTGGAAATGGCGGATGGCACGCTGTCGCTGCATTTCGCGCCGGGGCGCGATGTGGTGCAGGGCGAGAGCGTGCGCCGCAGGCTCGAGCGCCTGGGCAGTGCCATGAACATGCCGGTGCGCATCCGCGACCATTAAGTGAAAAATTGAATCAGAATAAAAGTTTTTGGGTGCCGCCTTTTTTCAAAAAGGCGGCGTTTCCCCAATAACGCTCAGATATGTCTGTAACGGGGGCGAGCATGAAGCACGGCACGCAGCGCGACCTGCTGCTGATCCGCGGCGGCACGGTGGTCACGGGGCAGGCCAGCCTGCGGGTGGACGTGCTGTGCGGTGGCGTGGGGGAAATTCTGGCCGTGGGGCCGGCGCTTGAAGCGCCCACCGGCTGCACGACCATTGACGCCGGTGGCCTGCTGGTGCTGCCCGGCGGCGTTGACCCCCATACCGGCATTGGCGCGGATGAAGCCGGTTTTTCCGCAACGGCTGCGGCCCTGGCAGGCGGTACCACCACCGTGATCGATGTGATGCGGCCGCACGGGCAGGACATGGCGCAGGCATGGCGCGACTGGCGGCAGGCTGCGGCCCGCGCGCCGGTTGATGTCGGGCTGCGCATGGGGCTGCCGGATGCCGGGGGCGCTGTCATGGGCGGCATGGACATGCTGGTGGGCCATGGGGTCAACAGCTTTCACCTGTCCATGGCAGGGGGCATGGGGGATCATGCCATCCTTGACCTGGCGGCCCATGCGGCAGGGCTTGGCGCGTTATGCGTGATCGAGGCGCAGAACGCGCAGGCCATGGCTTACCTGCACGCGGCCCTTGACCATGCGGGTGTGAGCGGGGGCGAGGCCTGCCCGCTGGCCTGCCCGCCCGCCATCGAGGGTGAGGCCGTGGGCCGGGCCCTCATGCTGGCGGGGCTGGTGGGCGCGCCGGTGCATGTGGGGCCTGTCTCGACCGCAGGCGCGTGTGCCGCCATTATCGCCGCCCGCGCGCAGGCCCGGCGCGTGCAGGCGCATGTGCTGGCCCCGCATCTCGTGCTTGACGAGGCGGTGTATGACGCCGGTGACCCCGCCCCTTACTTGATACGTCCCCCTTTTCGGGATTCGACGCACCGGCGGGCGCTATGGGGGGCGCTGGCCTGTGGCGCGGTGGGCATGGTGGCCAGCGGCTTCAGCCCGGCAGGGCAGGCGGGCCACGGCGTGGCAGGCGGCTTGGCCGAGCGGATGCGCGTTGTGTGGCGGCACGGCGTGCAGGCGGGGGTGATGGAGGCGGAGGAATTCGTCCGCGCCACGTCGGAGGCAGCAGCCCGGGCGTTCAACATCTACCCCCGCAAGGGCGCCATCATGCCGGGCGCGGATGCCGACCTCGTGCTGTGGAACCCCGATGCGCAGGAGATGCGCCCCGCCAGCGCGGGGGGCCTGTATGGCGGCATTGCGCTGGGGGGGCAGCCAGAATGCGTGATCCGCGGCGGGGTGGTGGCGTTCCGTGATGGTGCGCCGCATGAGGGGGCAGGCAGCAGTGCCTACGTGCCCTGCCCGGCATTCCGGCCCGGCCTGTCGGTGCGCATGCGGCAGGCGGCGCGCTTATCCGTTTGAAAATGATGCAGGAATGAACATTTTTGCCGCCGCCCCTATTTTCAAGAAGGCGGCATCTGGGTTGCACCCGGCAAAACGCATCATGGCATTGCCCCTTTGCTTTCAGGCAGGGTGACAGGGTAGGATCACTTTCCCATATAATGGGATCAGAAGACATCAATGGCTGTTCCGGCTGTCTGCCTTGAGGGGGGTGAGGCAGTCCGTGGCCACAGGACAAGGGAACAGGTTTGACGGGGATCAGACACGATATCCGTTTCTATGTCGGAAACGAATATCATGCGTTGGCCAACATCGCGCCAACACGCACGCTGCTGGACTGGCTGCGTGAGGAACGAGGCCTGACCGGCACCAAGGAAGGCTGTAACGAAGGCGATTGCGGGGCCTGCACGGTGCTCGTGGTCAGGCTGGAGGGCGAGCGGCTGGTGTGGCGCGCGGTCAATGCGTGCATCCAGTTCGTATGCATGCTCGATGGCGCGCAGGTGCTCACCATCGAGGACATGCGCGCGCCCGATGGCAGCCTGCACCCGGTGCAGCAGGCCATGGTGGAGCATCACGGTTCGCAATGCGGGTTCTGCACGCCGGGCTTTGTCATGTCCATGGTGGCGGGCCGCAAGGCAGCCGGGCTTGCACAGGATGAACGCGGCATTGACGACATGCTGGCAGGCAATCTGTGCCGCTGCACCGGCTATGCGCCCATCGTGCGCGCCATGCGCCACGCCATGCAGGCGGGGCCTGACCATTTCGATGCAATGGCCGATGACATGGCCGGGCGCCTGCACGCCCTGCGCGACGGGGCCACGGTTGACATGACCGGACCCACGGGCCGCCTGACCATTCCCGCAACGGTGGATGCGCTGGCCCACACGCTGCTCGAAAACCCCGATTCCCGCATCGTGGCGGGGGCGACCGATGTGGGGCTGTGGGTGACCAAGGGCCTGCGCGACCTGCCGCATGTGGTTCCGATTGGCCAGATCGCCGACCTGCGGCGTATCGGGATGACAGGGCAGGGGCTGTATGTCGGCGCTGCCGTTACATGGCAGGAAGCCCGCGCAGCCCTGGCGGAAATCCTGCCCCAGCCCGATGAGGAAGTGTTCCGCCGCATCGGCTCGGTGCAGGTGCGCAATGCGGGCACGGTATGCGGCAACATCGCCAACGGCTCACCCATTGGCGATGGCCCGCCGGTGCTGATCGCGGCCGGGGCCATGTTGCACCTGCGCCGCGGGGATGTGCGCCGCACCATCGCGCTGGAAGAGTTCTTCATCGATTACGGCAAACAGGACCGCGCGCCGGGCGAGTTCGTGGAAGGGATCACCATTCCTGTTCCCGCACCCGATACGGTCATCCGCGCATGGAAAGTGTCCAAGCGCTTCGATCAGGATATCTCGGCCATTCTGGCTGCGTTTTCGCTCACGCTTGCGCCTGATGGCACCATCAGCAATCCGCGCATCGCCTTTGGCGGCATGGCGGCCACCCCGCGCCGCGCCGCGCGCACGGAAGAGGCCCTTGCGGGCCGCAAGTGGAATGAAGCCACGCTGGAAGCCGCGCGTGAGGCGATCATGGCCGATTTTACCCCATTGACCGACATGCGGGCAAGCGCATGGTACCGCAGCACCGTGGCGGCCAACCTGCTCACCCGGCTTTATGCCGATTGCGGGCCGCAGGCCGCCCGCGTGCCCACCAGCGTGCATGCCGCCTGCACCGCCACGGGAGACCACGCTCATGGCTGATGCAAACATCGCGGCCACCGCCGCCCCCGTGCTCGGTGCGGGCATCGTGCCCGGCGGCGCGTCGGAAAGCCTGCGGCACGAAAGTGCGGCCATGCACGTGCAGGGCACGGCCAGCTACATTGACGACCTGCCAGAACCCCGTGGCACGCTGCACCTTGTGCCGGGGCTGAGCATGCGCGCCCATGCCCGCATCGTGTCCATGAACCTTGACGCCGTGCGGCAGGCCGAGGGCGTGGTGGCGGTCTATACGGCCACCGACATACCGGGCGAGAACCAGATCAGCCCGGTGGGCAAGGGCGATGAGCCGCTGCTGGCCAGGGATATCGTCTCGTTTTACGGCCAGCCCCTGTTCGTGGTCGCCGCCACCACGCGCGGTGCCGCCCGCCGCGCGGCGCGGCTGGCGGTTGTGGAATACGAGGACCTGCCCGCCATCCTCAACATCGCGCAGGCCCGTGAGAATGGCAGCCCCATGGTCTGGCGACAGATGGAAATGAAGCGCGGCGACGTTCTGGCCGGGCTGGAACATGCGCCCCGCAGGCTCTCGGGCCGCATTACGGTGGGCGGGCAGGAGCATTTCTACCTTGAAGGGCAGGTGGCCCTTGCCTGCCCGGGTGAAGAGGGGGAGATGCATGTCACCTCCTCCACCCAGCACCCGACCGAGACGCAGCATATGGTCGCCCATGTGCTCGACCGCCCCGCCAACCTCATCACCGTCGAGGTGCGGCGCATGGGCGGCGGCTTTGGCGGCAAGGAAACGCAGGCCAATGCCTGTGCCTGCCTCTCCGCCCTCGTGGCCGACAGGACGGGCCGTGCGGCCAAGATGCGCCTCGACCGCGATGACGACATGACCATGACCGGCAAGCGCCATGATTTCGTGATCGATTACGATGCAGGCTTTACCGATGACGGGCGGATCGTGGCGGTGGACATGGTGCTCGCCGCGCGTTGCGGCTGGTCGGCCGACCTGTCCGGCCCGGTCATCGACCGGGCGCTGTTCCATGCCGATAACGCCTATTTCTACCCCGATGTGCGCCTGCGCTCGGAGCCGCTGCGCACCAACACGCAGTCCAATACCGCCTATCGCGGCTTTGGCGGCCCGCAGGGCATCGTCGCCGCCGAGCGCGTGATCGAGGAGATTGCATTCGCCACCGGCCTCGACCCGCTCGAGGTCCGGCTGCGCAATGTCTATGGCACGCATGACCGCAATGTCACGCCGTACAACATGGTGGTGGAGGACTCGATCACCCACGACCTGCTGCCCGCACTGGCCCGGCGCTGCCATTACGTCCAGCGCCGTGCGGCCTGCCGCGAATTCAATGCCACCAGCCCCTACCTGCGGCGCGGCATTGCCATCACCCCGGTCAAATTCGGCATCTCGTTCACCGCCACCCATTACAACCAGGCGGGCGCGCTGGTGCATGTCTATACCGATGGCTCGGTGCAGGTGAACCACGGCGGCACCGAGATGGGCCAGGGCCTGCACACCAAGATGGTGCAGGTGGCCATGCGCGAATTCGGGCTTGGCCCCGATCAGGTGCGCATTACCGCCACAACCACCGGCAAGGTGCCCAATACATCGGCCACGGCAGCCTCGAGCGGGGCGGACCTCAACGGCATGGCGGTGCTTGATGCCGTGCGCCGCATCAAGCGCAGGCTGGTGGAATTCGCCGCCAGCCACTGGAACGTGGGCGAGGACGAAGTGCGTTTCGCGCCCGATGGCGTGCATGTGGGCCATAAGGTCATCGCGTTTTCGCACCTGACCCGGCAGGCGTATTTCGCGCGTGTGTCCATGTCGGCCAACGGGTTCTACAAAACGCCCAAGATCTCGTGGAATGGCGATACGGGGCAGGGGCGGCCCTTCTATTACTTCGCCTACGGGGCCGCATGTTCGGAGGTGGTGATCGACCTGCTGACCGGCGAGACGAAGATCGACCGCGTGGACATCCTGCATGATGCAGGCCAGTCGCTGAACCCCGCCCTCGACATCGGCCAGATCGAGGGCGGCTTCGTGCAGGGTGCGGGCTGGCTGACCTGCGAGGAACTGGTGTGGGACGATGCGGGCCGCCTGCGCACCCATGCGCCCAGCACCTATAAAATCCCCGCCTGTTCCGACCGCCCGCGCGTGTTCAATGTCGAGCTGCTGGAAAACGCGCCCAACCGCGAGCACACCATTTTCCGCTCCAAGGCGGTGGGCGAGCCGCCTTTCGTGCATGGCGTGTCCGTGCTGCAGGCGATATCGGATGCGCTGGCCAGCCTTGATGGCTACCGCACCTGCCCCCGGCTCGATGCCCCCGCCACGCCGGAGATGATCCTGCGCACGGCAGATCGCCTGCGCCGCGGCCAGCCCCCCGCCTGCTGAACCCATGGGCACGGACATGCGCGCCGATCTGGCCCGGTGGCGGCTCATGGGCCAGCCGGTTGCCCGGATCAGCGTGTCAGCCGCGCGCGGCTCCACCCCGCGTGAGGCCGGTACCTTCATGCTGGTGACAGCCACGGAGCAGTCCGGCACGGTGGGCGGCGGGGACCTGGAATGGAACGCCATCCACCACGCCCGCGCCCTGCTGGCCACGGGTAGCGGGACGCAGGACCTGCGCATCGACCTTGGCGGCCACTCCGGGCAGTGCTGCGGGGGTGAGGTGATGCTGTGCATCGATGTGCCCGAGGGCAGGGGGCTGGACGCCGTCATGGCGGAACTCGAGCGCCAGCGCAGCGAGGCCCCGCTGCTCCTGCTGTTCGGGGCGGGGCATGTGGGGCGCGCGCTGGCCCATGTGCTGGCCCCGCTGCCGCTGCGGCTGGCCTGGTGCGATTCGCGCCCGCATGAATTCGGCCCCGTCATTCCCCCCGGCGTGGCGGTGCATGATGATGGCGACTGGCAGCGCCTTGTAACCGATGCGCCCGCTGGCTCCGGCGCGCTGGTGCTGACACAGAGCCACGCGCTTGACAGCCTGATTGTTGCATCCATCCTCGAACGGGGCGACTTTCGCTATGTGGGCCTGATCGGCTCGCACACCAAGCGCCGCCGCTTCGAGATGGCCTTCCGCGCGCTCGGCCTGCCCGAAGACCGCATCAATGCCATGGTCTGCCCCATCGGGGGGGAGGGCGTGCGCGACAAGCGGCCCCCGGTCATCGCGGCGCTGGTGGCGGCGGAAATTGTCACGCGCTTCCTGCACGCGCCGCGGGGAGAGGGTGATGCAGATGGGGATGAGAGACGCTTATGAACGATCCGCTTTCGCGCACGCCCCGCATGATGCGCCTGCATGCGCGGGGCATTTCCTACTTCAATGCGGTGCGGGAATGCCGCTCCATCCGCGAGGCGGCGCGCAGGCTCAATGTCACGCCCTCGGCGCTGACGCGCCAGCTTGCGCAGATGGAGGCCGAAATTGGCGCGCCCCTGTTCGACCGCCTGCCCGAAGGCATGGTCCTGACCGAGGTGGGCACCATCATGGCCCGCCATATCGTGACCGTGATGCAGGATGCCGCCCGCACGGAGGAGCAGATCAACGCCCTGTCCGGCCGGCATGACGGCAGGCTGCGCATCATGGCGGTGGAAGGCATAGCAGGCCAGCTCCTGCCCGCGCTGCTCGAGCGCATCATCTCCGCCTTTCCCACCGTTGAGCTGCATGTGGAGGTCGGCGCGCCCAAGACCATCGTCTCGGCCCTGCAGGATGGGCGGGTTGACCTTGGCATTGCGTTCTCGCTGGCCCTTTACCCCGAATTGCGGCGGGTGGCGGTGGGGCATTTTCCCGTTGGTGCCGTGGTGCGGGCCGACCACCCGCTGGCGCACCTGCGCACCGTGACGGTGGAGGAATGCGTGGCCTACCGCCTGATCCTGCCCACGCGCACGCTCTCGCTCTACCGCGTGATGGAGCCGATGCTGCGCCCGTGGCAGGACCGCCTGAACGTGGTGCTGCATACCGGCTCGATCGAACTGACCAACCGCATGGTGCTTGCAGGCGCGGGGCTGGCCTTCCAGTCGCCGCTGGCCGTGGGCGTGCAGCCCGGCCAGGACAGCCTGCGCCACGTGCCGTTGCGTGACACCCGCGCCGTGACCGATCTCGGGGCGTATGTGCGCGAATCCCGCTGGCTGCCGCCCCTGCTGGAAACCGTGATCGAGGAGCTGCGCCTTGAGCTGCGCCGCGTGCAGGGCGTGAGTGACGAACGCGCGGTCTGACCTCTGTTGCGATTTAAGCAACGGAACGATGAAATCATTCTACTGGACGAAACAGCCTGCGGGCTGATTAGATCAACCCATCGTGGTGCGGTTGGGGGATATCCGTATGGCGTCGGGGGACGTCATACGGGGCTGCATCAGCCAGACAGAAAACAGATGGGGACCCGCAGATGGATACCAACATGCAGCCGAAAGACGGGGGGCTGGCGGCACTCGATGCAGCCGTGCGCCGTGACCTGGAAATCATCCGCTACCCGCGCAAGGAATGGATTCCCCCCATCGAACGCGATGGCCGGCGCGTGCTTGACGTCGCGATCATCGGCGCGGGGCAGGGCGGGCTTGCCACGGCCTTTGCGCTCAAGCGCAACAACATCACCAATGTGCGTATTTTTGACCGCGCCGCGAAGGGCGGCGAAGGCCCGTGGGTGACATTCGCGCGCATGATCACGCTGCGCACCCCCAAATACGTGACCGGCCCCGACCTGGGCGTGCCCTCGCTCACCCCGCGCTCATGGTATGAGGCGCAGTACGGTGCCACCGCGTGGGAGAAGCTGGACAAGATCCCCCGTGGGGACTGGCAGGCCTATCTCGACTGGTACCGCGACATCCTCGACCTGCCGGTGGCCAATGACCACGAGTTCACGGGTGTTACGTGGGAAGACGGCCTGCTGCGCCTGACCTTCCGCCGCCCCGATGGCACGAGCCACGTGCATTATGCCCGCAAGCTGGTGCTGGCCACCGGCATCGAGGGCTGCGGCACGTGGCACGTGCCCGACTTCATCCGCAACGACCTGCCGCGCGAGCGCTATGCCCATACATCCGAGGCGATCGATTTCGCGGCGCTGAAGGGCAAGCGCATCGGTGTGCTGGGCGCCGGGGCCTCGGCGTTCGATAACGCCGCCACGGCACTCGAGGACGGTGCCGGCAGCGTGACGCTTTGCCTGCGCCGCAAGGAAATCCCCTCCATCAACCCGTATCGGTGGATGGAGAATACCGGCTTCCTCGCCTACTACCCCGCTCTGTCCGATGAGCTGCGCTGGGGGTTCATGCGCCGTATCTTCGAGCTCAACCAGCCGCCGCCGCAGGATACGTTCTGGCGGTGCCGCCGGCATGAAAACTTTTCCTACCGCACCGGCTGCCCCTGGACGGGCGCCCGCATGGAGGGTGATGAAATCGTTGTCGATTCGCCCACCGGCGAGATGCGCTTTGACTTCGTAATCATTGGCACGGGCTTCGCCACCGACCTGTCCCGCCGGCCCGAGACCGCATCCTTCGCCCCCTCCGTCTCCCTGTGGGGCGAGCGCTACAAGGCGCCCGCAGGGGCCGAGAGTGCGGTGCTGGAAAGCTATCCCTACCTGGGCGACTGCTACCAGTTCCTGCCGCGCGAGCCGAATGACCCGCTGGCGCCCATGCTGGCCAACATTCACAATTTCACGTTCTCGGCCACGCCCAGCATGGGGCTGTCGGGGGCTTCGATCAGCGGCATGCGCTTTGGCGTGGAACGCCTGGCCCACGGGCTGGGGCGTGACCTCTACGTGGCCGATGGCCAGCAACACCTTGAAAGTCTGCTGTCCTATGACGTGGCGGAACTAGTCAGTCTCGATCCTCCTGTTGCATGATACGCCCCGGGTAGATTTATCCATTCGGGAGAGAGTGAGTAGATGAGCAGCGCTGTAAGCCTTTCACCTTCCGCGCCGGGTGTTGCCGGCGCGGGGGCAAGCAATGACCACAAGGTTCCCCCCGTGGCAGACATGGCCCGGATCATCGGCCTGAGCATTCCGGTGGCCTGCCTGCCCGATGTCGTGGCCAATACGGCGTTGCTGCATGGCTATGCCGACCTCGTGGCAGGCTTCGTGCTGCCTGATGACTGCGAGCCAGCCTACGAGTACGCGCCATGACCGCCCACGCCATGGGCGCAGCGCTTGGCATCGCCGCTGACATACGCGCAGGCCGCCGCAACGCCGTGGGCGTGGTCACGGCGGTCATTTCGGATATCGAGGCGCGTGACACCCGCTTCAACAGCGTGACCCGCATCCTTGGCCCCGCCGCCGTGGCGCAGGCCGAGGAAGTGGACAAGGCCATTGCCGCAGGCCGCGACCCCGGCCCGCTCGCCGGTGTGCCCTTTGGCGTCAAGGACCTGTTTGACGTGCGCGGCGAGGTGACCACCGCAGGCTCCATCGTGCTGCGCGACAACCTGCCCGCTTCCGAGGATGCAACCGTCATCGCCCGCCTGCGTGCCGCCGGCGCCGTGCCGGTGGCTACCCTGAACATGGATGAGTTCGCCTACGGCTTCTCGACCGAGAACGCGCATACCGGCACAACCCGCAACCCGCATGATCACGCCCGCCTGGCCGGTGGCTCGTCGGGCGGGTCGGCTGCGGCCGTGGCGGCGGGGCTGCTGCCCTTTACGCTGGGGTCGGACACCAATGGCTCGATCCGCATCCCCTCCGCGCTGTGCGGGGTGTGGGGGCTCAAGCCCACCTATGGGCAGATGCCGCTGCGCGGGGTCTATCCGTTCGTTGCCAGCCTCGACACCGCAGGCCCCATGGCCGATACGCTCGAGGACCTGATGGCGGTGTACGGCATCATGTCGGGGCGGGACGTGTCAGCCCTGCCCGATGTGGCATCCGTAAAAGTGGCGCGGCTGGGGGGCTGGTTCGCCCGCAATGTCAGCCCCGAGCTGACGGCTGCGATCGATGGCGTGATGGCGCATCTGGGCCATGACCCTGTCATCGAGCTGCCCGAGGTGGCGCGCGCGCGGGCGTCGGCCTTCCTCATCAGCGCTGCGGAGGGCGGCAACCTGCACCTGCCCCGCCTGCGCAGGCGTTCCATGCAGTACGACCCCGCCACCCGCAGCCGCCTCATGGCAGGCGCCATGCTGCCTGCCGCAACCTATCTGCAGGCGCAGCGCTTCCGCCGGTGGTTCCGCGCCCAGGTGCACGCGGCCTTCACGCAGGCCGATGTGCTGGTGGCGCCCACCACGGTGGGTGTCGCGCCGCGTATCGACCAGCCTTCCATCATGGTGGATGGCAGGAGTGTTTCCGCGCGGGCCAATCTGGGCATCTATACCCAGCCCATCAGCCTGGCCGGGCTGCCGGTGCTCGCAACTCCCCTGGCCGTGGACGGCCTGCCGCTGGGCGTCCAGCTGATCGGCGCGCCGGGGGCCGAGGCAAAACTGTTTGCCGTGGCCGCCGAACTGCAGCGTGCGGGCCTTGCCGCCTGCCGCCCGCTTGATGCGGGTTACGCGCGGAAGGAAAAGGCATGCTGAACACGCCGCGTTCATGCCGGGGGATGGTCACATCCCCCCACCACCTTGCCAGCCAGGCCGGGCTGGACGTGCTCAAGGCAGGCGGCACGGCCATCGAGGCCGCTGTCGCTACCGCCGCGGCACTGGCCGTGGTCTATCCGCACATGACCGGCATTGGCGGTGACGCCTTCTGGCTGACCATGTGGCCCGATGGGCGGGTCGAAACCATCGATGCCTGCGGGGCAGCCGCAGGCAAGGCGGATGCCGCATTCTATCACGCGGCGGGCCATGACACGATTCCGTGGCGCGGCCCGCTTGCGGCCAATACGGTCGCGGGCACGGTATCGGGGTGGGAGATGGCCCTGTCATGGAGCCACGCCATGGCGCCGGGCCTGCCGCTTGGCCGTGTGCTGCGCGATGCGCTGTACTATGCCGAGCAGGGCGTGCCCGTTACTGCGGGAGCCGCCGAGATCACCCGCCAGAAAGTGGAGGAACTCAGGAACGTGCCCGGCTTTGCCGCGCAGTTCATGCCCGGCGGCAAGCTGCCGCAGGCAGGCGACATCCTGCACAACCCGCGCCTGGCCACGACCTTGCGCCAGCTGGCCGATGAAGGACTTTCCAGCTTCTATCGCGGCACGGTGGCGCGTGAACTCGCCGCCGACCTGGAGGCCCTTGGCAGCCCGCTTACCCTGGCCGACCTGCAGGCCCACAAGGCGACGCACCAGCCAGCGCTCCATGCCCGCATTCACGGCGCGGACCTGTACAACATGGCCCCCCCCACGCAGGGCGTGGCCTCGCTGCTGATCCTGGCGCTGTTTGACCGGCTCAAGGCCGCGAACGCGGATGATTTCGATTACCTGCACGGGCTGGTTGAAGCGACCAAGCAGGCTTTCCGCTATCGCGACACGCATGTGGGCGATCCCGCCTACATGACCGTGCAGGCGCAGGACATCCTTGATGACCGCAAGGCGCTCGACCGCATGGCAGCGAGCATCGACCCCAACAAGGCGGCCCCCTGGCCGTGGCAGTCGCAGCAGGGCGATACGGTGTGGCTGGGCGTGATCGATTCCGACGGGCTGGCCGTGAGCATGATCCAGAGCCTGTATTTTGAATATGGCTCGGGCGTGGTGCTGCCGCGTACGGGTGTGGTGTGGCAGAACCGGGGCACCAGCTTCGGCCTTGACCCGCAGGGGTGGAACGGGCTGCAGCCGGGCCGCAAGCCTTTCCATACGCTCAACCCGGCGGGCGCGCGCTTCGAGGATGGCCGGACCATGGTGTACGGCACCATGGGCGGCGAGGGCCAGCCCCAGACACAGGCCGCCCTGTTCACCCGCTACGCGCGCTACGGCATGCCGCTGCAGCGCGCGATCACGGCGCCGCGCTGGCTGCTGGGCCGCACATGGGGGGAATCCAGCGTCAGCCTGAAATATGAGGACCGCTTCGACCCCGAGGTGATTGCCCGCATGAGTGCCGCAGGCCACCAGATGGAACGCGTGGCGCCGTTTTCCTCCATCATGGGGCATGCGGGCGCGCTGGTGCGCCATGAATCCGGCCTGCTGGAGGGGGCGACCGACCCGCGCAGCGATGGGTGTGTCGCAGCATGGTAAACGCAGGAGGCAGCATGGATCAGCCTTCGGGCCAGCGCGCGGTGGCGCGGTGCGCCGAACTGGGGCGCGCGCCGTATTCCGAGATGGAGGGCGGGCTGTTCCGCCCCTATCTCGGCCCATCCTACCGCGCCACCTGCGACCGGCTGGCCACGTGGATGCGCGCGGCAGGCATGACCACGCGCATGGATGCGGCAGGCAACCTGCTGGGCCGCTATGAGGGCCAGACGCCTGATGCCCCGGTTCTGCTGCTCGGCTCGCATATCGACAGCGTGCGCGATGGCGGCTTTTTTGATGGCATGCTGGGCGTCATCCTTGGCATCGAGGCCGTGGCCCATTTCGCGGCAGCGGGCAGACGCTTCCCCTTCGCGCTTGAAGTGATCGGCTTTGGCGATGAGGAGGGCTCGCGCTTTCCCTCGGGCATGCTGACCTCGCATGCCGTGGCGGGCGTGCTCGAACCCCCTGACCCCGCCATGAGCGACTGGGCCGAGACGGCAACCCTGGCCAGCGCGCTGGAAGGCTTCGGGCTGGATGTGGGCCAGATGCACAAGGCATCACGCAGGGGCGAAAACGTCCTCGCCTATGTCGAGGCGCATATCGAGCAGGGGCCGGTGCTCGAGGCCGAGGGCCGGGCCCTTGGGGTGGTCAGCGCCATTGCCGCCCAGCACCGCTACCGCATGACCCTGCGCGGCATGGCCGGGCATGCGGGCACCGTATCGATGGACCTGCGGCGCGACGCGCTGGCAGGTGCCGCCGAGATCATCCTCGCCGCCGAGCGCATTGGCCGCGCGGGCACCGACGGGCTGGTGGCCACCGTGGGGTCGCTTGACGTGATGCCGGGTGCGGCCAACGTGGTGCCGGGCGAGGTGGTGTTCACCCTTGACGTGCGTGCTGGCACCAATGCCGTGCGTGACCGCGCGGCACGCGAAATCCTTGCCGTGGCCCAGGCCGTGGCAAAGGCGCGCAGGCTGGAGCTCGCCATCAGCATGCAGCAGGATCTCGACGCCACCCCGTGCGACCCGCGCCTGACATCCTTCATGGAACAGGCCGTGCGCGACGTGACGGGTGCTGACCCGCGCCTTGTGGTCAGCGGGGCCGGGCATGATGCCATGATCATGGCGCATCTGGCCCCGGTTTCCATGCTGTTCATCCGCTGCGCGGGCGGCATCAGCCATAATCCGGCGGAATCCGTAACCGATGCGGATACGGATGCGGCGCTGCAGGCCATGATTGCCTTTATTGGACTTTTTGAGAGACCTTTCGGATGACCCAGACATTTTTCGGCCAGATCAACCCTCCCGCCCGGCTGCTCATGGGGCCGGGGCCGGTCAACGCGCATCCGCGCGTGCTGCGCGCCATGGCCGCCGACATGCTGGGCCAGTTCGACCCCGAAATGACCGACTACATGAACCAGACGATGGACCTCTACCGTCAGGTGTTCATGACCAACAACCGCTGGACCATGCTGGTCGATGGCACGGCGCGCGCGGGCATCGAGGCGGCCCTCGTCTCGCTGGTCGAGCCGGGCATGAAGCTGCTGATCGTGCGCGCGGGGCGTTTTGGCCTGCTGCTTTCCGAGATCGCCCAGCGCATAGGCGCCGAGATCGTGACGCTGGACCTGCCCTGGGGCGAGGTGGCCAGCCTTGACCAGATCGAGGAGGCCATCATCACCCACCGCCCGCATGTGCTGGCGTGCATTCATGGCGATACGTCCACCACCATGGCCCAGCCGCTCGATGGGGTGGGGGCGCTTTGCCGCAAATACGATGTGCTCTCCTATGTCGACACCACGGCAACGCTGGGCGGCATGGAAGTGGCCACCGACCGCTGGGGCGTGGACGTGGTGAGTTCGGGCCTGCAGAAATGCATGGGCGGCCCGCCGGGCTCGGCCCCCATCACCATCTCCGACCGCGCGGCCGAGCACATCTTCGCCCGCCGCCATGTCGAGGCCGGCATTCGCGGCAGCGACACCACGGACGGCACGCGCGCGCGTATTCCCTCGAACTATTTCGACCTGGCCATGATCATGGATTACTGGTCGGAAAAGCGGCTGAACCACCACACCGAGGCCACCACCATGCTCTACGGCGCGCGTGAAGCCGCCCGCGTGGTGCTGGAGGAAGGGCTGCAGGCCCGTTTCGCCCGCCATGCCAAGGCATCGCGCGCGGTGTGCGCCGGGCTGCGCGCCATGGGGCTGGAACTGTTTGGTGGCGACGAACACCGCATGACCAACGTGACCGGCGTGTACATTCCCGAGGGCATTGATGGCGAAAAGGTGCGCGGCCGCATGCGCGAGGATTTCGAGATCGAGATCGGCTCCGCCTTCGGTCCGCTGCAGGGTAAAATCTGGCGCATTGGCGCCATGGGCTACAATGCCGAGAAGCACAAGGTGCTGCTGACCATGGGCGCACTCGAAACCGTGCTGCGCCATGAGGGCCACGGCTTTGGCGCAGGCGCAGGCGTTGATGCCGCCCTCGCCGCCTATAACGACTGATGACAGGAGACCACGGCGTAATGTCTGATACAGGTGCCTATCCGCGCGACATGGTTGGTTATGCGGGCAACCCGCCAGATGCAAAATGGCCTGGCGGGGCGCGGATCGCGGTCCAGTTCGTCATCAATTACGAGGAGGGGGCCGAGAATTCGGTTCTCCATGGTGATCGTGGGTCGGAGGCATTCCTGTCCGAGATGGTGGGGGCGCAGTCCATTCCCGGCGCCCGCGCCATTGCGATGGAAAGCCTGTATGAATACGGTTCGCGTGCCGGGTTCTGGCGGCTGCACCGCATCTTTACGCAGCGCAAGCAGCCGCTCACGGTGTTTGCCGTGGCCGCCGCCATGGCGCGCAACCCCGCAGCGGTTGCCGCAATGAAGGATGCCGGGTGGGAAATCGCCTCCCACGGGCTGCGCTGGATCGACTACCAGCACGTGCCCGAGGCGGTGGAGCGTGCCCACATTCTTGAATGCATCGCGCTGCATGAAAAGCTGACCGGCTCGCGCCCGCTGGGCTGGTACCAGGGCCGCACCAGCCCCAACACCGCCCGCATCGTGGCGGAGGAGGGCGGCTTTGTGTACGACGCCGATTCCTATGCCGATGACCTGCCCTACTACGACCGCAGTTCCGGCCGGGCGCAGCTGATCGTGCCCTATACGCTCGATGTGAATGACATGCGCTTCGTGGCGCTGAACGGCTTTACCGAGGGCGAGCAGTTCTTCAACTACCTGCGCGACACGTTTGATGAACTGTACGAGGAAGGGGCGGACAGGCCGCGCATGATGTCCGTCGGCCTGCACTGCCGCGTGGCGGGTCGCCCCGGTCGTGCGCGGGCGGTAGCGCGCTTCCTCGACTATATCGCCCAGCGCGAGAAGGTCTGGGTCGCCACCCGTCTGGACATTGCCCGTCACTGGCTGGAGACGCACCCGGCATGAACCGCATCTTTGACCGGGTGAATTCACTCTCCGCCGTGCGGTTTGTCGAGCTGTTTGGCCCGATTTACGAGCATTCGCCATGGGTGGCCCAGCGCGCCCATGGGCATGCGCCCTTCAGTGGGCACGAAGCCATGCTGGCCGCCATGGCGCTGGTGCTGGAACAGGCGGATGAGGCCGAAAAGATGGCCCTCATCCGCGCCCATCCTGAACTGGCACAGCGCATGGGGGTGGACCCCACGCTCACCTCGGCCTCGGCTGCGGAACAGGCTTCCGCCGGGCTGGACCGGCTGACGCCGGATGAGTTTTCCAGCTTCCGCGCGCTCAATGAGGCCTATGCGGCCAAATTCGGCATGCCGTTCATCATCTGTGTGCGACGCTCGGACAAGCAGGCCATCCTGAACGGGCTGCGCAGCCGGCTGGAAAACACGCCCGAGGCCGAACAGCAGACCGCACTGGCCGAGATCAACAAGATCGCAGCACTCCGCCTGGCCGATGTGCTCGAACGCCTGGAGCATGACCTATGAGCACGCTTTCCACCCATGTGCTTGACCTCGTATCGGGCAGGCCTGCTGCTGGCATGGCCATCAGCCTGTGGGCGGGGCAGGACTGCCTGTTCCGTGGCGTGACCAATGCCGATGGCCGCTGCCCTGAACTGGGCGAGCAGATGGGCGAGATGCGCCCCGGTGCCTACCGGCTGGAATTTGCCGTAGCCGCCTATTTTCGCGCGCAGGGCGCAGCCTTGTCCGAGCCGCCTTTCCTTGACGTGGTGCCGATTGCATTCGGCATGGCGGCAGCGGGGGCCGATGGCAGGGGCGGTCATTACCACGTGCCGCTCCTGGCCTCGCCGTTCGGCTTCTCGACCTATCGCGGTAGCTGAAAACCAGACGTTTCTGGTGAAGCTTTTTTCAAAAAGCTTCAAAGGACATAACGCCTCACCGTGCCTCAGCGCGGCGGGGGCGCGGTGGGCGTATCGACAACCAGTCTGGCCAGATAGATCAGGCTCAGTGCACCAACGCCGCCATTGGGCAGCCGGGCCTTGAGCGCCACGATCTGCGCGAGTTCCCTGACAGACAGGGGCACAGTCTCATCACACAGGTGATCGCATAATATCCCGAAGGCCAGCGGGCATTCATTGAAATCGACATATTCCAGGGCGGACAGGCGTTTTTTCCTCTGGCATCCGCCCTGCAAAAAGGTGGCCAAAGGCCCGGATGTCTTTCCTGATATCCGTCATGCTGCCTCCATTCCATCATCAAAAAAGGGCCGTGGCGGTCATGCCACGGCCCTTTTTGCATGTACCCGCGGCAGGTTGCCCCGCCGCAGGCCATGGCAGGATCAGGAAACAGCCTGCTTCAGCGCCGCCGTCAGGTCGGTCGTGCTGGCCTTGCCACCAAGGTCGCCGGTGCGCACGGCGCCAGAGGAGATGACCTTCTCGATGGCCTTGTCGATACGGGTGGCCAGGTCCTGGCGGCCCACATGCTGCAGCATCATGTTGGCAGCAAGCAGCAGCGAGGTCGGGTTGGCCTTGTTCTGGCCTGCAATGTCGGGAGCCGAGCCATGAACGGCCTCGAACACGGCGGCCTTCTCGCCAATATTCGCACCCGGTGCGAGGCCAAGCCCGCCAACCAGGCCGGCGGTCAGGTCGGACAGGATGTCACCAAACAGGTTGGTGGTGACAATGCAGTCATACTGCCAAGGATCGGTCACGAGCTGCATGGCGCAGGCGTCAACGATGCGCTCGTTCACTTCCACGCGGCCCTCATATTCCTTGGCGACCTTGCGGCCTTCTTCAAGGAACAGGCCGGTCAGCAGCTTGAGGATGTTGGCCTTGTGCACCAGCGTCACGCGCTTGCGGTTGTTCTTGACCGCGTATTCAAAGGCATAGCGCACGATGCGGTTGCATTCCGCGCGCGAGGTGTAGCCTGCGCTGGTGGCGATGGCATGCGGGTCATCACCAACGGGAATGTAGTTTTCGAGTGCGGCGTAATAGCCCTCGAGGTTCTCGCGGAAGATGACGAGGTTGATGTTCTCGAAGCGGCCGCCCGGCACGATCGTTTTTGTGGGGCGCACATTCGCGAACAGGCCGAACTCCTGGCGCAGTGTTACGTTGATGGACTTGAAGCCACCACCGACGGGCGTGGTCAGCGGGCCTTTCAGCGCAAGGCCGGTGCGGCGGATGCTCTCGATCGTCTCCTTGGGCAGCGGGCTGCCGGTCGCCTCAAGGGCGGAAACGCCACCAAGCGCCTTTTCCCATTTGAAGGGGGCGCCAACCGTATCAAGGATCTCGACAACGGAGTCGACAATTTCAGGCCCGATTCCATCACCGGGAATCAGGGTAGCGGGAATTGTTTTTTCTGCGGACATTCTCGAACGTCTCCCTTTAGTGCTTGCTACTGAAAAGCGTTTCAGCATGCGCACCGGCTTGGCGGACCCGGTTCGTTGCCGGGTGCCCCGTCGGAACTGGTTAAAAGTCCTAGGCCCCCCAGTCCGGCGTGACAATCGGGCCACGGGGCCGGGCTGGCGGTTTTACAGTCACATTATCCGGCGTGCAGCGGTGCGCAGGCCGCCGCAAGCCATGTGCGCGCCGGAGTTTGCAGATGCGGTGCGATGCTTTCAAAAACCCGTGCATGATAGGTATCGAGCCACGTCGTTTCGGCGGCTGACAGGCTCGCCGCATCGATCAGCCGCCTGTCAAAGGGGGCCAAGGTCAGCACCTCGAATTCCATGAATGACCGGCCGGCCTCGCCCACGGTGCTGGGCTGGACCAGATGCAGGTTTTCAAGCCGGATGCCAAACGCGCCGGGGCGGTAATAGCCCGGCTCGTTGGACAGGATCATGCCCGCATGCAGTGCTACAGGCCGGAACACGGGCGAGATCGTGGCCGGTCCCTCATGCACCGACAGGTAGCTGCCAATGCCGTGCCCGGTGCCGTGATCGTAATTCAGCCCGCCCTCCCACAGGGCATGGCGGGCCAGCGCATCGAGCGCATGCCCGGTCACACCGGTGGGGAAGCGCGCGCGGGCAAGGGCGATATGCCCGCGCAGCACGCGGGTAAAGGCATCGCGCACATCTGTATCGGGCATGCCCGGCCCGGTCCATATGGTGCGGGTGATGTCGGTGGTGCCAAAGGGGTACTGCCCGCCGCTATCAATCAGGTAGACCTCGTTGGCGTGCAATGCGCGGTTGCTTTCGGGGGTGACGCGGTAGTGGATGATGGCCCCGTTCGGTCCCGCGCCGGAGATGGCGGGAAAGCTCTCCTCGCGGTAATCCGGGCACTCCTTGCGGAAGGCATCGAGCTGCTGTGCCGCGTCCAGTTCCGTGGTGCGGGCCGCATTGTCATCCAGCCAGTGCAGGAAGCGGCAGATGGCCACGCCATCAAGCAGGTGGGCACGCCTGCTGCCGTCCTGCTCGGTCGGGTTCTTGATGGCCTTGGGCAACTGGCACGGATCATCCTTGCGGATGACCGTGGCCCCAGCCTCCTCGAGTACCTGCATGAACCATATCGCGTTGCGGGCGGGGTCCACCTGCACGCGGGCCGGGGCGAGGGCGCGCAGGCCCTCCTCCAGTGCTGATGGCGGCAGCAGGGTCACGTCGGCACCCAGCCAGTCATGTGTCTGCCGTGCTACCTTGGCGGGGTTGATGAACAGCGTCACCCGCCCGTCATCACGCATGATGGCAAAGCTCAGGCTGAGCGGGGTGTAGGGCACGTCGGTGCCACGAATGTTGAGCAGCCATGCAATCGAGGCCGGGTCGCTCAGCACCAGCGCGTGCTCGCCCGCGGCACGCAGGCTGGCGGCAATGGCTTCGCGCTTGGTCGCACTTGCCTGCCCGGCCCAGGCCTCGGGCTGGGGCACGCAGGGCGTGCAGGGGGCAGCAGGGCGGTCGGTCCAGATCTGGTCCACCGGGTTGTGGGCCAGTGGCACGAGCGTCAGTCCGGCATCACTGAACGGACGCAGCGCGCTCTCGGCAATCAGGCGCGGGTCGTAGCCGATGCGCAGGCTAGCCCCATGCTGCGCCAGCCAGCCTGCGGGCGGGGTCCGGGTAATGTGCAGCCGCTCCCACATCGTGCCATTAACCTGCTGGTCCATCTGGGTAATGTAGCGCCCGTCGGAGAACACGGCAGCGCGGTCGGGCAGGATGGCCGCCAGCCCCGCGCTGCCGGTAAAGCCGGTGAGCCAGGCCAGCCGTTCCGCGCAGGGGGCGACATATTCGCCCAGATGCTCATCGCCACGCGGCAGGATGAAGCCGTCCACGCCCATCCGGCTCAGGGCGGCGCGCAGGGCATCGGGGCGGTTCGGAGCAGGCGACATGGGCGTATCCTTGATGGGGTTGGAACTCACACCGGCGACATGATGCGGTACAGGAACAAAAGGTCCATCCAGCGGCCATATTTGGTGCCGCATTCAGGCAGCAGGCCCCCATGCTGGAAGCCAAAGCGCTCATGCAGCTTGCGCGAGGCGATGTTGGTCGAGGTAATGCCCGCGATCATCACATGCACGTCCGCCGCCTTCGCCCGCTCGCACAAGGCCTGCAGCAGGGCGCTGCCAATGCCCTGGCGCTTGTATGCGGGCGCGATGTAGAGCGAATGCTCCACCGTATGGCGGTAGCCTGAAAACGGGCGGAACATCTTCCAGCTACTGTAGCCCGCGACATTGCCATCGGGCATCTGCGCCACCAGCACGGGAAAGCCGCTGGCCTGGCTGGTGTGCAGCCACTCCAGCCGGGCCTCGAGCGTGGTTTCCTGCGTTTCCCACATCGAGGTGCTGTTGCGGATGGCGTGGTTGACGATCTCGACAATGGCCGGGATGTCATCATCCATCGCATCGCGGATCAGGAGGGCAGGCGTGTCAGCCATGGGGTTTGCGCAGGATCAGCGTGCCCCAGTCTCCCTCGCGCAGGTGGCGCTCGAGCACCAGCCCGTGGCGTCTGTGGGCGGCCAGCACCATGCGCACCTGCGTGTTGAGCAGGCCTGCCAGGATGGCGGTGCCACCGGGCATCAGGTTGAGCGCGAGGTCGGCGGCCATGCTGCATAGCGGGCGGGCGAGGATGTTGGCGAACACAAGGTCATAGGGCGCATGGTGGCGGATGGCGGGCGTGGACCAGCCATTGCCCAGATGGCAGTCAACCAAGTTGGCCAGCCCGTTCATGGCGGCGTTGCGCCTGGTCACCCGCACCGACCACGGGTCGATATCGGTGGCCAGCACCGGCTGGTGCAGGAGTGCCGCCGCCGCCATGGCCAGGATGCCCGAGCCGCAGCCAAGGTCGAGGATGCGCCGGGGCTTGCGGTAGGCCACCATCTCGAGTGCGCGCAGGCAGCCGCGCGTGGAGCCGTGCTCGCCCGAGCCGAAGGCCACGCCCGCATCGAGTGTTATGGTAATGCGCTGCGGGTTGGGCGCATCCTCAAGGTGGGTGCCGCGAATGGCGAAGCGCTTGCCCGCAAGCTGCTCGGGGAAGGATTCATACGTGCGGGCCAGCCAGCCTTCGGCCTCGGTGTGGCTGCGCTCGAGTTCGGCATCCACGCCGCTGGTCAGGGCGGCGAGGATCAGGGCCGCGCGCAGCTCGTCCTCGCCGCTGCCGGTGTCCTTCACCCCTTCCACGCGCCACAGGGTCTGGCTGTCATCAAGTTCGAAGATGCCGATGGTGGCGCACACGGTGGCGAGGGCGGATTCATAGGCCTCGACCGCATCGGGCGGAACAGTGACCGATATGGTTTCAAGTTCGGTGGCGTGACGCCGGGGGGAAAGGCTCATCTATACCTGCTCAACAAATTTATCGATCACCCGCTTGGGGCCTGCTTTTTCAAACGCGACTTCCAGCCGGTTTCCCTCGACCGAGGTAATCGTGCCGTAGCCGAATTTCTGGTGGAACACACGCACCCCCACCTTCATGCCCGGCGTGGCGGCGGCGGCAGGGGTGACATCATGCACCCTGCGCGCCGCCACGAGCGGGAAGGGGGATGAGCCGAACACGGCGGGGCGGCCGAGAAAATTGCGGCGGCTGTTGGCGCTGTCGCCCCGGCTTTCAATGTGCTCGGCGGGGAGTTCTTCTACAAACCGGCTGGGAATGGCGGACTGCCAGCTGCCATAGATGAGCCGGTTGGCGGCATGGCTGATGATGGCCAGCCTGCGCGCGCGCGTAATGCCCACATAGGCCAGGCGGCGTTCCTCCTCCAGCCCTTTCAGCCCGCCTTCATCAAGCGTGCGCTGGGAGGGGAACACCCCTTCCTCCCATCCCGGCAGGAACACGGTGTCGAATTCCAGCCCCTTGGCGCCATGCAGCGTCATGATGCTCATGCTGTCATCGCCCGCCTTCGCCTCGGTATCCATGACGAGGGCGACATGTTCGAGAAACCCGCCAAGGTTTTCATAGTCGGCCAGCGAGCGCACCAGTTCCTTGAGGTTCTCGATCCGGCCCGGCGCGTCGGGTGACTTGTCGGCCTTCCACATCTCGACATACCCGCTTTCATCAAGCAGGTGGTCGATGGCCACGACATGCCCCTCGCGACCGGCCTGCTCGCGCGCGGTGGCCAGCGCCTGCATCAGTGCGGTGAGCTGCTCCTTCGCCCGGCCCCTGATCTCGCCGGTGGCGAGCATTTCCAGCACGGCGGCGGTCAGCGGTACCTGGCGCTCGCGGGCGTGCATGTGCAGCTTCTGCAGCCCCGTTGCCCCCACGCCCCGGCGCGGCACGTTGATGATGCGCTCGAACGCCAGGTCATCGGAGGGCTGGCTGACCACGCGCATATAGGCAATGGCGTCGCGGATTTCGGCGCGCTCATAAAAGCGCAGGCCGCCCACCACGCGGTAGGGCAGGCCAAGGGTGATCAGCCGTTCCTCGAACGCGCGGGTCTGGAAGCCCGCGCGCACGAGGATGGCGATCTCGCTCATGGCGTGGCCATCGGCGCGCAGGCGTTCGATCTCGGCGCCGACCATGCGGGCCTCGTCATCGGAGTCCTGCACGGCAATCACACGCACCTTCTCGCCTTCCGCATCCTCGCGGCCGGGGTGCAGCGTCTTGCCAAGGCGTTCCTCGTTATGGGCGATCAGGCCCGAGGCCGCGCCAAGGATCTGGCGGGTGGAGCGGTAATTACGCTCAAGCCGCACCACGCGCGCACCGGGGAAGTCGCGCTCGAAGCGCAGGATGTTCTCCACCTCCGCCCCGCGCCATGAGTAGATGGACTGGTCATCATCACCCACGCAGCAGATGTTGGACGGCTGGCCTTCCCTGTGGGCCAGCAGGCGCAGCCACAGGTACTGGATGGTGTTGGTGTCCTGATATTCATCAACCAGGATGTAGCGGAAGTAGCGGTGATACTGCTCCAGCACGGCAGGGTGTTTGCGCAGGATTTCCGTCATGTGCAGCATCAGGTCGCCAAAGTCGCAGGCGTTGATCTGCTTCAGCCGGTTTTGATAGTCGGTATAGATCTCGGCGCAGCGACCGTTGGCGAAATCCGTGTCCTCGGCGGCCGTGATGGCGTCGGGCACGAGGCCGCGATCCTTCCATCGCTGGATCACGCCCATGATCGCCTGTGGCGGCCAGCGCTTGGTGTCGATACGGTAGGGCTCGAGCACCTGCTTGAGCAGGCGCAACTGGTCATCGGTATCAAGGATGGTGAAGCTGCTGGTAAGCCCCACATATTCCGCATGGCGGCGCAGCATGCGCGCGCATAGCGCGTGGAAGGTGCCCAGCCACAGTCCCTCCGCCGGCTCGCCCAGCAGCGCGCTCACGCGCTCGCGCATTTCGCGCGCGGCCTTGTTGGTAAAGGTCACGGCCAGGATCTGGTTGGGCCGCGCCCGGCCCGAGAGCAGGATATGCGCGAACCGCGTGGTCAGCACCCGCGTCTTGCCCGTGCCCGCGCCGGCAAGGACCAGCAGCGGGCCATCGGTTGTCTCGATCGCGTCACGCTGCTCGGGGTTGAGGCGGTTGAGGTATTCCGGCGCGTTGCCGGTAGGGATAAGGCTGTCCATCACGCTTTCTTCTATACCAATCCAGTCAGTGCGCACCAATGCTATCGGACGTGGGGAGGGGTCATGACAGAAACAAAACCCGCAAAAACACCGGCACGGGTGGGCCCCGGCGGCCACAGGGCACGCATGCGCCAGCGCATTCGCGTGGCGGGCGCGCACTCCCTGGCCGATTACGAACTGCTGGAGGTGCTGCTGTTCGCATCAACCCCCCGGCGCGACACCAAGCCGCAGGCCAAGGCGCTGCTGGCCACGTTTGGCAGCCTCGAGGCGGTGCTTGAGGCAACCCCTGCCGCCCTGCGGGCCGCAGGGCTGGGGCCGCGCGGGGTAGCGGTGATGGGCGTGCCGGGCGAGGTGGCGCAGCGCCTGGCCCATGCCGACCTGCGCGGACAGGTCGTGTTTACCGACATGGCGGTGCTGCTCGATTACTGCGACCGCCTGCCTGCCACCGAGCCTGATGGCATGCGGCTGTTCTACCTTGATTCAGCCCGCCACATGCTGGCCGATGAGGTCGTGCCCGCAGGCCTGGCCCCCGCGCAGTGCCGCACGGTGCTGGCCCGTGCGCTGGAACTGCATGCGGTCTCGCTCATTGCGGTGCGCGACATGGGCCAGCACGCGCCGCCACCGCCACAAAGCCTGCCCGAACTGCGCTTCCTGCGCATGCTGCATGCCCATGCCCGCCTGCTCGGCCTGATGTTTCAGGACTGCCTGCTGCGCGGGGCGGGGCAGGTGGTGAGCATGCGGGCGCTGATGGAGCACTAGGTGTGGGGATGGGCCTCGGCTGCCGCGAATTGCTGGCGGATGGCGGCCAGCAGTTCGGCAGGCTGGCTGACCAGCGCATCCGCACCGGCCTGCACCAGTTCCTCGCGCGTGCCGTAGCCCCACAGCACGCCCAGCGCGCGCACGTGGTTGGCATGTGCACCGCTGATGTCAAAGCGGCGGTCGCCAATCATCAGCGCGTCCTCGCGGTTGACTGCGTATTCGCGCAGCACGGCGGCGATCAGTTCGGGCTTTTCGGCTCCGCTTTCATCCTCGCGCGCGCCGGACAGGCCATCAAAATACTGCACCAGCCCCCGCATGTGCAGGATCTTGCGTGCCAGGTAGCGCGGCTTGGAGGTCGCCACGAACAGCCGTACGCCTTCTGCCGAGAGGGTCTCGATCACCTCGCGCATATGCTCGAAAACCGGACTCTTGTGCATGCCTGCCGATTCGTAGTGCCTGCGGTACAGCGCCATTGCCTCCTGCACCCGGTCATCGCCATACTGGGCCAGGATGTGGCCGATCAGTTCCTCGAGCGGCGGCCCGACCACCCAGCTCAGGTCCATCGACAGGTCGGGCTCATGCCCGAGGTCGCGCAGCACGGCATGGATGGATTCGACAATGCCATCACGCGAGCGGATGATGGTGCCATCAAGGTCAAAAAGTACGGTATGGGACTGATGAAGACGCATGCAGGTTCATAACCTCCTTATTTTGTCGCCATCATGCACCATGGCGGCGCGTTCTGTCCTGCAATTGTTGGGGAAGGGCCGTTTTGTCCGACCATAAGCCACCCGCCCCCGCATCGGTGCCGCTTGGCGGCAGCATCAGCCGCGCGCAGGACCATGCCTTCCTGCATCGCCTCATCCGCACGCTTGATACGGCGCATCCCGCCCCTGACCGGCTGGCAGCCAGCCTTCTGGCCCGTTTTGGCTCGGCGGGCATGGCGCTGTCGGCGCATGTGGGTGGGCTTGATGAAGTGGCGGGGCGCGAGGCCCTCGTGCCGCCGCTGCTGGCGGTGGCGCGCGAGGCGGCACTCAGGCTGTATCGGAGCCGGGTGCGGCGCACGGATGTGCTTGCGGGCCGCAGGGGGCTGGAGGCCTACCTGCAGGCCTGCATGGGCCATGAGGTGGTCGAGCAGTTCCGCGTGCTGTTCCTTGATGGGGCATGCCACCTGCTGGCCGATGACCTGATGGGCACCGGCACGGTCAACCATTCCCCCGTCTACCCGCGCGAGATCATGCGCCGCGCCCTGCAACTGGGCGCCGAAAAGCTGGTGCTGGCCCATAACCACCCCGCAGGCCGCCCCGAACCGTCGGGCGCCGATATCGAGATGACCATGCGCATTGCCCAGATCGGCAAGCTGATGGGCGTTGTGGTGCATGACCATATTATCGTGGGCAACGGGCGCACCCACAGCTTTCGCGCCATGGGGCTGATTGCCTGAGCAATTGCGGTCGGGATAAAGTTCTGGGTGCCGCCTTTTTTAATAAGGCGGCGTTTTTTGAAGCTTTTTGCAAAAAGCTTCACCAGAAACTTCTATGTGCCAGCCGCGTCGTCTTTTGGGTTCACGGGCGTTGCCAGTGGGCCAAGGGCGGCTTCAACGCCAAACTCACCGGGCAGGCTGCCGAGCGGAAAGATCACGTTTACATGCCCCATCTTGCGCCCCGGCCGGGCCTCGGCCTTGCCGTAATGGTGGGCCAGCAGGTGCGGGGTGGCCATGATGTCGGGCCACAGCGCCATGTCATCGGGGCCGATCAGGTTTTTCATCACCGCGTCGCTATGGCGGGTGGCAGGTGGCAGGGGCAGGCCGGTGACAGCGCGCACATGCATCTCGAACTGGTCCACCGGGCAGGCATTCATGGTCCAGTGGCCGGAATTGTGCGGGCGGGGCGCGATTTCGTTCACGCGCAGGCTGCCGTCATGGTCCACGAACATCTCCACGCCCAGCAGCCCCACAAGGCCAAGGGCCGTGGCAATGCGCCGGGCCAGGTCACGGGCCTGCGCCGCAAGGTCTGGGCTGATGCGGGCGGGGGCCAGGCTGATGTCGAGAATGCCGTTGCGGTGGCGGTTCTCGGTCACGTCAAAGGTGCTGACATCGCCGCGTTCGTTGCGGGCCACCATCACGCTCACCTCGCAGGCGAAGCGGATCATGCCTTCGGCCACCAGCGGGTGGGGGCGTAGCGTATCGAAGGCATGGTCGAGGTCGGCCGCGCTGTGAATGCGGGCCTGCCCCTTGCCGTCATAGCCCAGCCGCGTGGTCTTGAGGATGAAGGGATAGCCCAGCACGTCCGCCGCGCGGTCAAGGTCGGCCTGGCTTTCAACCGCGTGCCAGGGGGCGACGGGAATGCCGTGCTCGCCCATGAAGCTTTTCTCGGCAATGCGGTCCTGGCTGATTCGCAGGATCGCGCCCGCCGGGTGAACCGGCCGCAGGCTCGAGAGCAGGTCCAGCCCGTCGGCGCTGATGTTCTCGAACTCGAAAGTGATGACATCTACCGCACCGGCAAAGCGGCGCAGGGCATCATGGTCATCATAGGCGCCAAAGGTCACGGCATGCGCCACCTGGGCTGCCGGGCCATCGGCCTCGGTGGTCAGGATATGGGCGCGGTAGCCAAGGCGTGCAGCGGCAATGGCGGACATGCGGCCAAGCTGGCCACTGCCCACAATGCCCAGAACGGAACCGGGGGGCAGCATGCTCATCGGGTCGGCTCATCCGCCACGGCCGCCGTCTGGGCCGCGCGCCACGCTGCCAGCCGCGCGCCCAGCGCCGGGTCGGACAAAGCGAGGATGGCAGCCGCCATCAGGGCGGCGTTGGTCGCCCCCGCCTTGCCAATGGCCAGCGTGCCCACGGGGATGCCGCCGGGCATCTGCACGATGGAAAGCAGGCTGTCCATGCCCTTGAGCGCATGCGATTCGACCGGAACCCCCAGCACCGGCAGCGCCGTCCAGGCCGCGCACATGCCCGGCAGGTGGGCCGCTCCACCCGCGCCCGCGATGATGACCGAAAGCCCGCGCCCCTGCGCGGCTTTTGCATATTCCGCCAGCCGGTCGGGCGTGCGGTGGGCGGAGACGATGCGCACCTCATGCGCAACATCAAGCTTTTCCAGCACGGCGGTGGCGTGGCGCATGGTTTCCCAGTCGGACTGGCTGCCCATGATGATCCCCACGCGGGGGGAGGCGGAAGAGGCGGGGGAAGGGTGGCTCACGGTTTGAAATACTCTCGTCAGGTCGTCAGGCAATACTGTCGGGGATCAGGCGGCTTTCCAGCCAGGTGATCTCGTCCTTGAGCAGCAGCTTGCGTTTTTTCAGCCGTTGCAGCTGCAACTGGTCTGATATCTGCAGCGCCATGCGGCTTATGACCGTATCAAGGTCACGATGTTCGCTGCGCAGTTCATGCAGCTTGCGAAGGAGGGTCTCGCGATCTGTCAGCATGGCGGCTCATCTGTTCGGTGGGCAGGGCCCTAGTCTAAGCATATCCGCGCCAAAAGGCGAAATGCGCACCCTGCCCCACGACCTGCAATTTTAACATGGAATTTGCCTGCGCGTCTGGTCTAGCCTGATCGGGTCGTAGCAAGGACGCTGGAGGGTTCCATGTCGTATGAAGCGCGTATCAACAGCCTCAAAACTCGCCATGCGCGGCTTGATGCCCGCATTTTTGATGAAGACCGCCGCCCGCTGCCCGATGAGGGCGCGATCAGGCGGCTCAAGCTGGAAAAACTGCGCGTAAAGGAAGAAATCGAGCGACTGGCTAGGCTGGGCTGAAAAAAAAGCCCTGCTTTCCGCCCGGTGGCTGATGCCGCCGGGCGGTCAGGGCTTACAGCGCGTGCTCGCTGTCGTCATCAAGTTCAAGCGGCGGGGGAACGGCCTGGCCTTCACGGGCAAGGCGTTCATTGGCGGCGGCCACCATGGCATTGAGGTCGGTCTGGCTGCACAGGCCCAGTGTTACGGGGTCGCGCGGCTTGATGTTGGGGCTGTTCCAGTGCTGCTTGCTGCGCACTTTCTCGATCGTGTCCTTGGTGGTGCCCAGCAGCTTGCTGGTCTGCTGCTCGGACAGCTGCGGGAAGTTGCGCAGGATGAACGCAATCGCATCCGGCCGGTCGTTGCGCTTGGCCACCGGCGTGTAACGCGCGCCCTTCGAGCGGCGGTTGATCGGGTTGGCAGGCGGCAGGATCTTGAGGCGCGACTCAGGATCTTTCTCGCAGCGGTCGATTTCCGCCTGGGTCAGCTGGTGGTTGGCAATCGGGTCATAGCCCACGATTCCCTGCGCCACTTCGCCATCGGCGATGGCCTGCACCTCAAGGGGGTGCATTCCACAGAATTCGGCAATCTGGGTAAAGGTCAGCGCCGTTTTTTCAATAAGCCACACGGCGGTTGCCTTGGGCATCAGGGGCAGGGCAGTCATTGTCACTCAGGTCCTACAGCGTGTGGCGCCACACGCAGGCACCTGAAAGGGTGTTTGAAACGGCTCCATCCCGAAGCGGGAACCGTGCGTACCTGCTGGCGCGCCAGAAACGGAAAACACTCGTGGAAGTGATATGAAGGTTGAGGACGCCAAAGGTCAAGACTTCAATCTGCCCGCGCCGGATGTTTCGCACCCATCAGCCCCGGCTATTGGCAATGCGCCGCCCGCCCGGCCAGGGGCAGCCTGCACGACAGGAGGGGCAAGCCGGTTGGCCTGCCCCTGCCATTGCCTGATCGGCCTGTTCAGGCCGCGCAGCCACACGCGGCGGGCTGGGCCGTCATGGCAGGCGCTGCAACGGAGTCCGGCGCGGGCTGCGCGGCCTCCATGACCTGCCCTGAGGAGATGGGAATGCGGCGTGGCTTGAGCGCCTCGGGCACGATCTGGCGCACGGCGATGCGCAGCAGGCCGTTGGTCATGTCCGCCTTTTCCACCACCACATGGTCGGCGAGCACGAAGCGGCGCTCGAAAGCGCGGGTGGCGATGCCGCGATGGAGCATCTCGCGGTCCTGCGTGTTTTCCGCCACGCGACCGGCCACGATCAGCGTATTGTCCTGCACGGTCAGTTCGATGTCATCGGGGCCGAAGCCTGCGACCGCCATGGTCAGGACATAGCGGGCATCGGACAGTTTTTCGATATTATAGGGCGGGTAGGACGGACTGACCGGATTCTGGGCCGCCGTATCGACCAGCTGGGCCAGCCGGTCAAACCCGATCGCGCTGCGAAACAGCGGTGCGAAATCATAAGCCATGTTCAAAACCTCCATGAAGCAAGGTCTGCGGTAGGCGGCTCCTCGGTCGAGCGAGCCGCACTTTGGGAAAGATGCGAACCCGCTCGGGCGTTCGCATGGTCCAGACATGGGAATGCCCGGCCCCCCGTTCAAGGGACCGGGCATTGCCCGTAACCGCAGTGTATGTTCGGTGGAGGTAAGGGTTATCAGCCCTTCTTGCGCTGGCCCAGCGCGCCGAACTTCTTGTTGAACTTGGCGACCTGGCCCCCGGTGTCCATCATGCGCTGCACGCCGGTCCACGCCGGGTGGGACTTGGTGTCGATGTCGAGGCGGAGCGTGTCGCCCGGCTTGCCGTAGCAGGAGCGGGTCTTGTACTCGGTGCCATCGGTCATGATGACATTGATTTCGTGGTAGTCGGGGTGGATGCCGGATTTCATTTCAAACAACTTTCGCGCTGGGCCCACCGATGCCGACCGGGGGCGTATGTTCGGCTGGCCTATAGACGAGATGGGCGCCCGAGATCAACACCCGATGGCAAGAAAACCCACGCCTGTTGCGGGCGGGCAGGGTGTTACCGCGTTGCATCAGGGGCGCGGAATGGCAAAAAAGCAGCGTTGATGCAGTCGTCACGCGCGCCCAATGTTGCTAGGAGTAAATATCTTCTGAGAAATAAAGGATTGGCGTTAATGGCAAAACTGCCGGATCACGTGCCTGAACTGCACGTCAAGGACATTCATGTACCCGGTTGGCTGGGCGAATTCCGCAACTTCCTCATGCGTGGCAATGTGGTTGACCTCGCGGTCGGTGTTATCGTCGGCGCGGCTTTCACGGCCATCGTGAACAGCCTGGTGAAGGATATCTTCACCCCCATCCTTGGCCTGCTCATTGGCGGCATCGACTTCACCAACCTGTTCATCACCCTGCGCGGCCCGCATCTGGCCACGCTGGCCGATGCGCAGAAGGCAGGCGCCGTTACCCTGAACGTGGGCCTGTTCCTCAATGCCGTGATCCAGTTCGTCATCATCGGCTTCGTGATTTTCTGGGTGGTCAAGGTCATCAACCGCCTGACCGCGAAGAAAGAAGCCGAGAAGCCGGCAACGCCGCCCGCACCCCCGCGCAGCGAATTGCTGCTGCAGGACATTCTCGACGTGCTCAAGACCGAAGCCGCCCAGAAGGGCGAGGCTCCCAAGGCCTGAACGCACGCCCCGGGCGCAGCGCAAGGAACGGGCACCCTGTAAGGGGTGCCCGTTTTTTTGTGCCCTCTCGGGCCCTTGTGCCCGGTGGCCTGCGTGCCCACTATCGCAGGCGCGGGTTGATCGGATGCGGCGTTTGTGTAACCCGATGGCCATGACGTGCTCCCCGGGCCTGGTCACGGCGCGGGGCATGCATTGTGCATGAGAGAGTTTTCACAGCCGTTACAGGGTTGGCGCTACATGATTGATATTCGACGACATGTCCGTTCCGGCATGCTGCTTGTGGCCGTAGCCAGCCTGCTTGCGGGCTGCCATGGCCCGCAGCGCCCGGACATGGCGCGCCTGCCCGGCCCGGCCCAGGATTACCTGCTGGTCTCGACCTATTTCATGGCCGAGGGCAGCCTTGTCAGCCGCCTGCAGGATGGCGGGCTGTCGGGCCAGCAGGTGTATGACATGGCGGCCTCGCTCAAATACGGCAAGCACACGATCATGGCCGTGCTGCAGAAGCCCTCGCGCCACGCGCGCCGCGAGGGCCAGCAGGCCGTGGCCCTGATGGTGGCCTGCGCCAACCAGCCCGATCCCTCAACGCTCAATGGCGTGGCGCCCCCGCGCTGCCTTCCCGGTGCGCCGCTCATGCCCGTCAATGCAAAAGGGCAGGTCGTGCCGCCATCGGCCGGACCTGCCCCCAGATAGTGTGAAAAGTTTTTTGGTGAAGCTTTTTTAAAAAGGCGGCACCCAGAAACTTTTACTTTTTATCGGTCATATTCTCAGGAGCGCGCGGGCGGTCGTGCATCCCGCCGCAGCCGCTTCTCGCCCATCAGCAGCAGCAGGGGCGCTGCGATGAAGATGGAAGACGACGTGCCCACCACGATCCCGAACAGCATCACCCACGCAAAGCCGGACAGGCTGGCCCCGCCAAACAGGGCCAGCGGTAGGGCGGCCAGAAAGACGGTGCATGACGTGCCCAGCGTGCGGCTCAGCGTCTCGTTGATCGAGAGGTCGATCAGCTCGGCCAGCGGCATGGTGCGGTATTTGCGCAGGTTCTCGCGCACGCGGTCATACACCACCACCTTGTCGTTGGTGGAATAGCCCAGGATGGTCAGGATGGCGGCCACCATCACCAGATCGAACTCGAAATGCGTAATGACCAGGAAGCCGATGGCCTTGGTCAGGTCCAGCACCAGCGTCACCACCGCGCTGACCGCGAACTCCCACTCAAAACGGAACCAGATATAGGCCAGGATCATCAGCAGGCTGATGCCCAGCGCCAGCATGCCGTTGCGGAACAGTTCCTTCGATACCGAGGCCCCCACCGCATCCGCCCGCAGCACCTGGGCTCCGGGCAGGGTGGCGATGGCATGGCGCACGGAGTCGACCATGGCCTGCGTGCGGGCCTCGTGGTCGGGCTCGCTGTCAGGCGGCGTGTCGAGGCGGATCAGCACGTCATCGGGGCCGCCAAAGGACTGCACGCCCGCAGCCGAGACATGCTGGGCGGCAAGGGCCGCGCGGATGACGTTGAAATCAGCCGGTCCCTGCGTGCGGGCCTCGACCACGATGCCACCGCGGAAATCCAGCCCCAGCGTCAGCCCGGGGTGGAAGAACAGGATCAGCGAGGCGATGGACAGCACGGCGGACGTGGCCAGCCCGATAAAACGCCCGCGCATGAAGTTGATTTTCGTGCCACGCGGCACGAACCGAAGGAGGGGACGATCAAACATCATTCGGCGCGCCTCAGACCGGCAGGGTGCTGGGGCGTGTGCGGGCATACCAGCGCACCATCAGCATCCGGGAAAGGAGAAGGGTGGTAAACAGGGTCGTCACGATACCAATCGTGATGGTCAGCGCGAAGCCGCGCACCGGCCCGGTTCCGAAAACGAACAGCATCACATGCGCCAGCAGGGCGGTTGCGTTACTGTCCACGATGGTGGCGGTCGCGCGTTCGAAGCCTGCCTGCATGGCCTGCAGCGCGCTGCGGCCACGGGCCACTTCCTCGCGGATGCGCTCGTTGATCAGGATGTTGGCATCCACCGCCATGCCCAGGGTCAGCAGCATGCCCGCCATGCCCGGCAGGGTCAGTGTGGCCTCGAAGAGCGAGAGGATGGCGGTCATCAGCACCAGGTTGGCCAGCAGGGCAATGTTGGCGTACCAGCCGAACCGGCCATAGAACAGCGCCATGAACGCGATCACGAGCACGAAACCGGCTGCAAGGCTGTAGCCGCCCGCCCGGATCGAATCAGCACCGAGCGAGGGGCCGATGGAGCGCTGCTCGATCACGTTGAGCGGGGCGGGCAGGGCGCCCGCGCGCAGCAGCAGGGCGATGTCGGTGGCCTGCTGGGCGGAGAAGCCACCCGTAATCTGGCCGTTGCCGCCGGTAATGGCGGTGCGGATGACCGGGGCCTCGATCACCTTGTTATCGAGCACGATGGCGAAGCGCTTGCCCACATTGGCGCGGGTGACATCGCCAAATTCCTGCGCGCCGGTCGAATCGAAGGTGAAGTTCACCGCCCATTCGCCGCCCTGCGGGTCGATCGAGGCGCTGGCATTGGTCAGGTCGGCGCCATCCACATCCACGTGCGAGAACACCGGCAGCGTGCCCTGTCCATCGCTCATGGGCAGCATTTCCACGCCAGCGGGCGGCACGGCGGAGCCAATGGCGGAATCGGCCACGAGGTGGAAGGTCATCTTCGCCGTGGTGCCAAGCAGGTTTTTCACCCGCTCGGGGTCGCTGATGCCGGGCAGTTCCACAATGATCCGGTCCTCGCCCTGGCGGGTGATCTCGGGGTCGATGGCGCCGGTGGCGTCAATGCGGCGGCGCACGATCTCGATGGACTGGGTGACCGCATCATAGGCGCGCTGGCGGGCGGCATCGGCGGAGAGCGTGATGGCGATCTGGCCGCCTTCGCCCTGTTCCACCTGGAACTCGCCCGGCGCGTTCATCGGCATGGCGCGCAGCGCCTTGAGGTCGGGCTGGGCCTCGTCGGGCGTGCGGGGCGTGAAGGTCACGTCATGCGGGCCGGTGGCGAGGTTGCGGTAGCCCAGCCCGGCCTTGAGCAGGGTCTGGCGGGTTTCATCCTGCAGGCCGCGCAGCCTGTCGGCGGTCACGCTGGCCATGTCCACCTGCAAAAGCAGGTATGAGCCGCCACGCAGGTCAAGGCCCAGGTGGATCTGGCGCCAGGGCAGGGCGGGGCTGGGCTGGCGGATGAAATTGGGCAGGCACAGCGCCAGCCCGACCAGACATACGCCAATGACCGAAGCCATTCTGAGCCGACTGTAATACATCATGACTTGATGGAAAGCTCCCTGCGCCCGGCTGAGCCGGTTCCCTTGCCCGGCATGGTCAATGTGTCGTGTGCACGTAAAATCAGTGCGGGAACATGCCGCCCCACGCCCGATGATGCAACCGCTGATGCGCCGAGCGCCTGCCCGGCGTTGCCGTTTTGCCGCATTGGGGGCGGCAGGCGGGCAGGACGGGGGTGGGCTATCGCCGTGCTGGCTGCTAATCCGGCAGGGGTGTTTCAAAGGCATGGTCGTTTTGAAACGACCCCGGAAGAACGGCACGCAGGAAAGGCAGGACATGGTGCAGGCAGCACGGCGGTTACGCATCGGCATTGCGGGGGCGGGGCATTTTGGCCGCTTCCATGCGCTCAAGGTGCTGTCTGGCGCGCGGGAGGAACTCGTGGGCATCCATGACCCCGACGCCGCGCGGGCGCGCAGGGTGGCTGATGAGGCCGGGGGCGTGCCGGTGCTGTCCTACCCCGACCTGCTGGCCCGTTCCGATGCGATCATCGTGGCGGCGCCGGCGGAATATCATTTCGACCTGGCCCGCGAAGCCCTTGCGACCGGAAAGCACGTGCTGGTGGAAAAACCCATGGCCGCGACGCTGGAGCAGGCCGATGAGCTGATGCACCTGGCGCACAGGCATGGCGTGGTGCTGCAGGTGGGCCACCTGCTGCGCTATTCCGCCGAGCACCGGGCCATTACCGAGCGCATCACCCGCCCGCTCTATATCGAAGCGACCCGCATCGCGCCCTACAAGCCGCGCGGCACGGATGTATCGGTCATCCTTGACCTAATGATCCATGACCTTGACCTGGTGCTGGCCATTGTCGACAGCCCGATCGAGAGCGTGGACGCGCTGGGGGCGGCGGTGAGTTCGCCGTTCGAGGATATCGCCAATGCCCGCGTGCGGTTTGAAAATGGCTGTGTCGCCACGATTGCGGCGAGCCGCATCTCGCTCAAGACCGAGCGGCGCATGCGCGTGTTCTCGCAGGAGGGTTATCTCTCCGCCGATTTCATGAAGCGCGAGCTGACCATGATCGGGCGCGAGCGCGGCCTGCCGCTGCCGGGCACTGGCGGCTTCCGCCGCGAATCGGTCACATGGCGCGACCATGACACGCTGGCCGCCGAGCATGCCGCCTTTGCCGCATCCTGCCTTGATGGCGCAAAAGTGCTGGTTGATGGCGCGGCAGGCCGCCGGGCGCTGGCGGCAGCCCTTGCGGTAACGCAGGGCATTGCCGCGACACGGGCGCGGATGGAGGCGTCGGGGCTGATCATTCCCCCCGTTCAGGAGGACTGAAGCGTCTCGCGCAGCATTTCAAGTTCCAGCCAGCGTTCCTCGGCTGCCGTAAGGTCGGCCTGCGCCTTTTCCAGCGCGGCCGTCGCGGCGGTGAAGGCCGCGGGGTCGCGGGCATAAAGCCCGCCATCGCTCAGTATGGCCCGCAGGCGTGCGATTTCCGCCTCAAGGGCTGCCATCTGTCCCGGCAGCTGCTCGAGCGCATGCTTGTCCTTGTAGGTCATCTTGCGGGCAGGCTGGCGGGGCGAGGCGCTGGGCGTGACATCGGTCTGGGCGGGGGCGGCCTCACTGCGCTCGGCGCGGGGGCGGGCGGCGAGGGTTGCATCCTGCCGCTGGGCCAGCATGTCGCTGTAGCCACCGGCATATTCCACCCATCTGCCACCCCCTTCGGCCATCAGGATGGAGGAGGCGACCCGGTCGAGGAAGTCACGGTCATGGCTGACAAGCAGCACCGTGCCGGAATAGGCGGCGAGCATCTCCTGCAGCAGGTCGAGCGTTTCAAGGTCGAGGTCGTTGGTCGGCTCATCGAGCACCAGCAGGTTCGACGGCCGCGCCAGCGCGCAGGCCAGCATCAGCCGCCCGCGCTCACCACCTGAGAGCACGCCTACCGGGGTGCGTGCCTGCTCGGGGCGGAACAGGAAGTCCTTCATGTAGCCAATGACATGACGCTTCTCGTCGCCCACCTGCACCATGTCGCCACCGCCGCCGGTCAGCGTATCGGCCAGGGTGGCCCTGGGGTCGAGCGTGCGGCGCTGCTGGTCCAGGGTTACGACCGAGAGCGCGCTGCCAATATTGATCGTGCCCGAATCCGGCTGGTCCTGCCCGGTGAGCAGGCGCAGGAGCGTACTCTTGCCCGCGCCGTTCGCCCCCACGATGCCCAGCCTGTCGCGGCGCAGCACGCGCAGGTCAAGGTGGCTGACCACGGGGTGGGCGGGGTCGTAGGCGCGGCACACATCCTCTGCCACCGCGACCAGCTTTCCCGAAAGGTCGCTCTCGCGGGCTTCCATCTTCAGGCCACCTTGCGGGCGGATGGCAGTGCGGCGCTGGTTGCGCAGTTCGGCCAGCTCGGCCACGCGGCGCACGTTGCGCTTGCGGCGTGCGGTCACGCCGTAGCGCATCCAGTCTTCCTCGCGCGCGATCTGGCGGTCGAGCTTGTGGCTGTCGCGTTCCTCCTGCTCCAGCACCTCCTCACGCCAGGTCTCGAAGCGGGCAAAGCCCTGGTCGAGCCTGCGGGTCACCCCACGGTCAAGCCACACCACCGAGCGTGACAGGGTTTCAAGCAGGCGGCGGTCATGGCTGATGATGACCATGGCCGATGAGAGCGAGAGCAATTCACGCTCCAGCCATTCAATGGTGGGCATGTCGAGGTGGTTGGTCGGCTCATCGAGCAGAAGCAGGTCCGGCTCGGGGGCCAGCGCGCGGGCGAGCGCGCAGCGGCGTGCCTCGCCCCCCGAGAGGGTCGAGGGGTCTTCCGTGCCGTTCAGGCCGAGTTCGCCCAGCAGCAGTTCGGCGCGGTATTCCGGGTCGTTCGGCCCCATGCCCGCGCGCACGTAATCCAGCGTGGTGGCAAAGCCCGACAGGTCGGGCTCCTGCGGCAGGTAGCGCACCGTGGTGCCGGGCTGGAGGAAGACCGTGCCGGAATCGGCCTGGATCTCGCCCGCCGCAATGCGCAGCAGGGTGGACTTGCCGCAGCCATTGCGCCCGACAAGGCAGACCCGCTCGCCGGGGCCGATGCCAAACCCCGCGCCATCAAGCAGCGGCGCGCCGCCAAGGGTCAGGGTAATATCCTGGAGGAGGAGAAGGGGAGGAGGAGCCATACCCGCTTATGTCGTGTCACACGGGCGGGGCGCAAGGTCCGTGTGGGCAACCCCTATTTGCGCGCGGTGCTTTCGAGCAGCCTGAGGAAGGACAGCCCCCAGCCCAGCGCGGTGCGGTTGGCGATGGCGTTCCAGCACGCCTGCCAGCGTTCACGCTTTTCGGCAGCGGACATGGCCAGCGCCTGCTCGAGCGCATCGGCCATGCCGTCATGGTCGAGCGGGTTGACCAGCAGGGCCGCGTCAAGCTGGTTGGCTGCGCCTGCCAGCCGCGACAGGATGAGCACGCCGGGGTTCGCGGGGTCCTGGGCTGCGATGAACTCCTTGGCCACGAGGTTCATGCCATCGCGCAGCGGGGTGATGTAGCCGATATCGGCCAGGCGCATGTAGCCTGCCACCGTGGGGCGCGGGCTGCCGCGGGTGAGGAAGCGCAGCGGCGTCCAGTCCGCCTGGCCGCGATGGGCGTTGAGCTTGCCGATCTGGTGCTCGAGCTTCCTGCGCAGCGCCTTGTAGGATTCGACCTCGGTGCGGCTTTCGGCCGCGATCTGCAAAAAGGTGACCTGCCGCTCGCGTTCGGGGTAGGTCTCGAGCATGCGCTCGTAGCCCGCCAGCCGGTGGTCCAGCCCCTTGGTGGGGTCCATGCGGTCCACGCCAAAGATCAGCTTGCGCCCCGCCAGCGAGCCTGAAAGGCGCTTCAGGTCCTGCGAATCGGCGGTCGCGGCGGCAACGCGGGCAAAGGCCTGCGGGTCGATCTCGACGGGAAAGGTGCCCACGCGCACCGTATGGCCTTCGAACACCAGCGTGTCTTCACCTTCAAGGACCGCGCCTGCCGTGCGGGTGGCGGCAAAGATGAAATTGGCGGTGTCATCGGCGGTCTGGAATCCCAGCAGGTCCGCCTTGAGCAGGTCGCGCAGGAAGGTGCCGCCATCGGGCGCGGTGGCCAGCATGTCGGGCGCGGGGAAGGGCGTGTGCAGGAAGAAGCCGATGGGCTGGCGCACGCCATTGCGGCGCAGCAGGGCGGGCAGCGGCAGCAGGTGGTAGTCGTGAATCCAGATGATGTCATCAGGCCGCAGCAGGGGCAGCAGGTTCTCGCAGAAGCGCTGGTTGACCGACCAGTAGGTTTCAAGCTCGCGGCGCTCGAAATGGATGTGCTCGGGCAGCGAATGCATGAGCGGCCACAGCGTGGCGTTGGAAAAACCGGTGTAATAATTGCGGTGCTCGGCGGGGGTGAGGCCGATGGTGGCGTATTCCACCCCTTCGGCCAGCTGGTGTTCAGGCGGCAGGTGGGCGGCGTCGGGGTGGCAGGTGCCGTTCCAGCCAAACCACATGCCGCCCTGGCGGGCCAGCAGGTCCTTGAGCACCACCGCGAGGCCACCGGGCCGCAGCCCCTCCTTGGGAACGGGAACGCGATTGGAGACGATGACCAGCCGTTTCATTCTGCCCTCTCTTCACTCAGCAGTCGCATGGCGGCCCAGCTTCGTCCGGCAGCACGACAGGGGGAGCATACACATCTGGCCGGCCAGCGGGATGCCGGTTGCGCCGGGACTGGCATGCGGCTTTGTCAGTTCAGCGGCACGCCGCCCGATACGGCCTGATAGGTGGAGACCGCCAGCGTCAGCGGCTCGAACGGCTTGGTGATGACAAAGGCCGGCTCGATCGTATCGCCCGTGAGCAGCCGCTCGGGGTAGGCGGTGACGAAGATGATCGGAATATCCTGGTGCTGCAATATGGCCGAGACGGCCTTCATCCCGTCGCCGCCATCGCCAAGGTTGATGTCGGCCAGGATCAGGCCGGGCCGGGTCTCGCGCGCAAGGCGCACGGCCTCTTCCTCGCTGCTGGCAACACCGGCAATGGTGTGGCCGCACTGGCGCACCAGTTCCTCGATATCCATCGCGATGATCGGTTCATCCTCGATGATCAGCACGCTGGTCTGGGCGCATGAGCGCAGGCGGGCATGGGCATCCTCCAGCATGGCGGCGGCCTGCGGCTGGGCAATGGCCAGCACGCGGGCGGCGTCCGCCACGCTGAGTTCCTCGAGCGAGGTGAGCAGGAGCAGCTTGCGCGCCAGTGGCGGCATGCCGCCCGCCTTCGCGTCCTGCGCGCCGTGCTGGGCATGGTGGCGCGAAATCCATTGGTAAAGGCGTAGCCGCGGTGGCAGGGTGGGGTCATCCACCGCCATGAGTTCGCGCAGGCTTTCGGCCACCAGAAGGTCGCCGCTCGACTGGCTGCCACATAACGCACGGGCGTAACGCCGGGCATAGGGCAGGGCGCGAAGCAGGTCTTGACGCCGTGATAGCGGCATGAGGCATTCATCTCCCCAGATAAACTGTTACACTCCGGATCATGACAGCGTTAGGCTGTGCTGCAAGAGTTGAAGAGTAAACAAACTGGAATCAAGAATACCATCTGATCCGGCACGGGTCACGCACTTGCGTGGGGAGATGCTGTCTCTCCTGCCACAATTGCGTGGTTTTGCCCGTTTCCTGACCGGACAGCCCGCGGCGGCGGATGACCTGGTGCAGGAAACCGTGCTGCGCGCGCTCGGCGCGCTCGAGCAGTTCACGCTGGGCACCAGCATGAAGGCGTGGCTTTATACCATCGCGCGCAACCTGTTTTACGAGCAGGCGCGCAAGGGGCGGCGCGAGCGTGATGTGATGTCGGATTATGCCCTGCGCCCCGACCAGGCCGAAAGCGGCACTGGCGCGGGGGAGGCCGACGTGCTGCGCGACCTCAATGGCGCGATCTGGCAACTCACCCCCCGCCTGCGCGAGGCGCTGGTGCTCGTGGGCGTGCAGGAAATGACCTATGCCGAGGCCGCCCATGTATGCGGTGTTACGGTGGGTACGCTCAAGGCCCGCGTGTCACGCGCGCGAGCCCAGATCATGGACTACATGCAGGCGGGCTCCGGCGGCGAAGGCTGAAGGGAACTGTCGCGCGGTGCTCGCGTTTTCGTTACATGGAAAATGTAACCTTTCATTCCTCCCGTTCATTGCACTGGCATGAACGACGAAACAGGGGAGATGAAAATGACCAGCAGCTTTCATGACCAGATGATTGCAATCCTGCCCCGACTGCGCGTGCAGGCCCTGTCGCTCACGCGCAACCGGGCGGCAGCCGATGACCTGGTGCAGGATGCCGTGTGCAATGCGCTGGCCGCCCAGCACAGCTTTACGCCGGGCACCAATTTCTCGGCCTGGATGCACCGCATCCTGCGCAACCGTTTCATTTCCGACCTGCGCAAGAAGCGCGAGACCGGCAATATCGAGGATGTGCCCGCATCCAGCATGGCCGGCAGCGGCGCGCATGAAGAACGCCTGATGGTCAAGGAACTGGCCGAGGCCATGAACCGCCTGCCCGCCGACCAGCGCGAGGCGCTGGTGCTCGTGGTGATGCAGGGCATGAGCTATGACGAGCTTGCCGCCGCAACCAGCTGCGCCGTGGGCACCGCCAAGAGCCGCGTGTTCCGTGCCCGCCGCCAGCTCGCCACGTGGCTGTATGGCGAGGAGCGCGATATCTCCACCGTTGAACTGCGCGGGGCGGTGCAGCGCCTGCGCTCGCGCACGCAGGCCCGTGTGGCTACGAACACGGCATCGGCCTGAGACGGGAATTCCCACTTTGAATTATGGCGTGAATATGGCACTGACACGGATACCTTCGTCAGTGCCTCGGGAGTCTACAGGGTAATGATGCGGCCCTGGCATACAGGCAGGGGTTGTGTGAAGTGGGAATTTACTTCGGGATAATGCGATGGCTCTGAAGGACAAGTGTCCTCCCAGGCAACCAGGAAAGAAGTCCACAAGCAGATCGGATGATGCGTTCGAGCTATGGCTGAGGCGAGGGCTGCACCAGTTGTTCGATGATGTGACCAAAGAGCCTGTTCCCGAGGAGCTGCTGCGTCTTATTGAGGAAGACCGGAAGCGGACAAAATAGATGTCCGTTCCACCTTCCTCCGGTCGGGGCGGCAGGCAGGGGCGCCATCGCAGCCTGTTTACGCGGGTCGGGCGCGTGTTCGACGCCGTCCGTGGCCGGATGATGGCGATCATCCTGCTCGCGGCCATGCCCATCGCCCTGATCGGGGCCGTGCAGGCGTGGCACAGCTATCGTAATACGCTCGAGGCCCCGGGCTACCGCACGGACATGGCCGTGGCGCGCATCGACCTTGAACTGCATCATGAATCCGAGCATGTCGCATCTCTTCTGCAGGCGGTGGCGCGCATGCGGCTCGACAGTGGCGGGCTTGCGCGCATGCTCCAGCTTGTCGAGTCACTGACCGGGCGGCATTACAGCCAGATCGCGCTGGCCGATGACCGGGGCAATATCGCCGCCGCCGTCGGCCCCGATCATGACGCGACATCCCTGACCATTGACGAGATGCCGCGCTTTCAGGGTGATGTGAAGCTCGTGGCCATACCCGATGCGCTGACTGGCGTGCCCGATCATTTCCGCATCACGGTTGCGGCGATGATTGGCGATGATGCGGGCAGGCCCGCGCGCTCGGGCTACCTTACGGCCATCATGCCGCTGTCATGGCGCAGCGCCATGCTCCAGAGCAGCGACCCCCGGCTTGATCTGATGCAGCAGAACGGCCCGATCGAAATCTGGGTCATGGACAGCCACGCCCGCGCCACGGCCCCGCTGTGCGCGGATTGCAACTGGCGCGACCACCCCCCGGCGCGGATCATGCAGTGGGCGCGCTTCGAGGTTACGCATGGCGTGGAGCACGACCACATCACCCTGCCGGAGGGCTCGTATTCCATCGGGCGGGTGCAGGGCGGCGTGTATGTGCTCACCATGACTCGGCGCAACGCCAGCGAGCGGCATGCGGTGGTCATGTTCGCCATCTCGCTGGTCACCAGCGGGGTGCTGCTGCTCGTGGGGCTTCTGGGGGCTTCGAAAAGTGCTGACGTGCTGGTCATAACGCCGCTGCGCCAGCTTACGGCCTCGGTCAACCAGTGGCAGCTTGGGGGCGTGTATGACGTGCGCTCGAACTGGGCCATGCCGCTTGAGGTCAGGCAGCTTGCGCATGCCTTCAGCAAGGCCACGCGCAGGCTGGCGCGGCATGAGAAGCGCCTCGAGCGCGCGCAGGTGCGTCAGGAGCTGCTGCTCAAGGAAATGCACCATCGCGTCAAGAACAACCTGCAGATCGTGGCCTCGCTGCTCAACCTGCAGGCGGGCCGCATCCGCCAGCCCGGCGCGCGCGAGGAATTTGCCCAGGCGCGCGACCGCGTGCGCGCGCTGGCAACCCTGCATCGCTACCTTTATGCCGATGGCGAACTGTACAGCCTGAACATGCAGAGCTTCGTGCGCGAACTGTGTGGTCAGATCATGCACGCCATCGGTGAATCCGATGAAGGCCGCATCACGCTCGATATCCGCGTCGATGACCTGCTCATGGTGCCCGACCAGGCCGTGCCGCTGGCCCTGATCGTGACCGAGGCGGTCAGCAACACCATCAAATATGCCTTTCCCGACCAGTTGCACGGCACGCTTGAAGTGGGCCTGCGCGCGCTTGATGGCGGGCGGGCGTGCCTGTGGATTGCCGATAACGGCGTGGGCATGGCGGCGGGCCGCAACCTTACGGGCGCGGAAGACGGGCGCAGCGGGATCGGCATGCAGCTCATCCGCGGCTTTGCGCGGCAGCTGGGCGGCACGTTGCAGATGTTTGAGGAGAACGGCACCCGCTATGTGCTTGTTTTTCCGTTAAAGCAGCCCGATCAGGACGAGCTGGCCGACTGAATGCATGCAAAAATGCATGGCAGAGTTATCTCACGGGCAGTTTATGGCGGCGCATGATGGCTGTCCCTGTGTCGTGTCATTCGGTATAGGGAGCGGTCATGAGTGATGACAAGACAGTGATGAAGGCGTGGACCCGGGCACAGTCGCGCCTGGGACGCAGGCAGGCCATGCCTGTCGTGTTGCTGGGTCTGGGCATATCCGCCATCGCCGTGGGGCAGGTGTGGTGCATCGCCACCGTGCTGGCCTGCGTGCTGGTGCCCGGTGGCATGCCGGTCGTTGCGTGGCCGCTGGCCGGGCTGGTCGGGCTGGCAGTGGTGCGCGCGGGGTTGCAGGCGGCATCGGACACGCTGGCCGCGCGCGCGGGCATGAAGGGCCGCGCCCGGCTGCGCGGCGGCGTGATCGAGGCCATCATGCGGGGCGGGCCGGGGCTTTTGCGCCAGCACCATACGGGCGAGCTGACCGCGCTGGCCGTTGACCGGATCGAGGCGCTGGACGGATTTTTTGCCCGCTGGCTGCCCGCTTCCGTGCTGTGGGTGGCGGCACCGCTTGTCATTGGCGTGCTGGCGGCGTTCGTGCAGCCGGGCTCGGCGCTGATCATGGCCGTGTGCGGCCTTGCCGTGCCGTTTGGCCAGGCGCTGTTCGGCATCGGGGCGGCGGTGGCCTCGCGCAACCAGTTCCTGGCCATGACCCGGCTGCAGGCCCGCTTCCTTGACCGGGTGCGCGGCATCGCCACCATCGTGCTGTCGGGCCGCACGGAGGATGAAACCCGCAGGCTTGCCGCAAGCGCCGAGGAACTGCGCCTGCGCACGATGAAGGTGCTGCGCGTGGCCTTCCTGTCTTCCGCCTCCATCGACTGCGCCATGGTCGTGGCCCTTGTGCTCGTCGCCCTGCGCAATGGCGCCCACCTGATGGACCTGCATGAGCAGGGCGTGCCTGCCGCCATCATGGCGGGGCAGGTCGCGCGCGGGCTGTTCGTGGTGCTGGTGGTGCCGGAATTCTTCGCCCCCTTCCGCAGCCTTGCCCTGGCCTATCAGGACCGGGCGCATGCCTCCGGTGCCGCGAGCGCCATGCGCATCCTGCCCGATGATGCCACGCCCGCGCGGGTGGGCGGCCAGGCGGTGTGCGACATGACGGGCGGCGTCGCGGTCGCCTTCGAGCATGTCAGCTTCGCATGGGACGCCGCACGTGGCATGGCCGTTGATGATGTTTCCTTCAGCGTGCCCGCGGGCCAGACGCTGCTGCTGTGCGGTGCGTCGGGTTCGGGCAAGTCCACCATCATCGAACTGCTGCTCGGCTTCATCCAGCCTGCCAGCGGGCGCATTACGTTCAACGGCGTGGACATGGCCACGCTGGCGCCTGAAGCGCTGGTGGCCATGACCTCGTGGATCGGGCAGAAGCCGGTGCTGTTTGCAGGCACGCTGCGCGAGAACATCCTGTTTGCCCGCCCCGATGCAACGCAGGCGCAGCTTGACGCCGCAGTTGCTGCCGCAGCGGCCGGGGATTTCGTGGCCAGCCTGCCCAACGGGCTCGATACCTTTATTGGCGAGGGGGGCTTTGGCCTGTCTGGCGGCCAGGCGCAGCGCGTGGCGATTGCGCGTGCCTTCCTCAAGGATGCGCCGCTTGTGGTGCTTGACGAGCCAACCGCGCATCTCGATCCGGATACCGAGGCTGATGTGTTTGAAAGCCTGCGCCGCCTTGCCGCCCGGCGCACCGTCATCCTGGCCACCCATTCCAGCGCGGTGGCGGGGTTTGACGGCCAGCGGATCGACCTGGCGCAGGGCCATGTCGTGACCAGTGGGGAGACAGTATCGTGAAATCCTCACAGACAAGGGAACTGAACCGTCAGGCGCAGCGCGAGGGCGTGCTCGCCCCCGTGGGCCGCATCCTGCAGATCTGGCAGCGGCGCGCGCCGCTGCTTACGGCAGGCGCGCTGCTGTCGCTGCTTGCGCTCATCATCGGTCTTGTGCTGATGCGCGAGGCAGGCATCCGCGTTGCGGCCATGACCATGGGCATGATCGTGGTCACGACCGGGGCGCTGCGCATCTTTGGCAGTGCGCGGGTGATCCTGCGCTATGCGGAGCGGCTGGTTGCGCATGATGCCATGTTCCGCGCGCTGGCCGATGTGCGGGTATGGTTCTTCCGCCACCTTGCGCGCGGGGCGGCGGCGGGGCTTGGCTTCCGCCGCGCGGGCGACCTGCTCTCGCGCCTCGTGTCCGATGTCGAGACGCTGGACGGGCTTTACCTGCGCATTATCCTGCCGCTGGCGGGCGCGTGCCTTGTGCTGCCGTTCCTGTTCATTGCCATCAACATGGTCTGCACGGTGCTGGCCGTGGTGGTGTGCGCCCTGTTCGCCGGCGGGGCCTTCGTGCTGCCGCTGTTCGCTGCCATGCTGGGGCGGCGCGAAGGAGGTCTGGTCAACCATGAGGCGGCCCAGCTGCGCGTGGGCGTGCTCGACATGGTGGGGGGGCTGCGTGAAATCGCGACCTTCGGGGCGGAGGGGCGCATGCTCGACCATGTGCGCGACCGCGATGCCGCCCTTTACCGCGCGCAGATGAAGCAGGCCCGCATGTTCGCCCTGGCTGGCGCTGCCTCCTACCTGTGCGGGCAGGCGGCGGTTGTGGCGGTTCTGGCCGCGGCCCTGGGGCTGGGCCTGCCGCGCATTCCCGCGCTGCAGGCTGCCGCCGTGCTGTTCCTTACGGTTGCAGCCTTCGAGAGCATTGGCGGGCTGACGCGCGCGGGCGCCCTTGCGGGCAACATCACTCGTGCCGCCGCGCGCGTGGTGGCGGTGGGCGACCTGCCCGAGCATGCCCCGCCCGAAGGCACGCAGCCTGCGCCTGATGGCACCGATATCCGCTTCGAGCAGGTTTCCTTCCGGTGGGATGCGGCGCGTGCGCCCGTGCTCGATCATCTTGACCTGAGCATTCCCGCAGGCCAGCGCATTGCGGTCATGGGGCCTTCCGGGGCGGGCAAGTCCACGCTGGCGGCATTGCTGCTCAAGGTGGTGGGGCCGCAGGCGGGGCGCATTACGCTCGGCGGCGAGGATATCGCCACCATCCGCGACGAGGCGCTGCGCGAGCGGATTGCCTGGCTGTCCCAGGCGACGCATCTCTTTACCGATACGATTCGCGCCAACCTGCTGCTGGGCCGCCCGGACGCCACCGAGGCCGAGCTGTGGGCAGCACTCGAGCAGGCCCGTGTGGCCGATGTGGTCCGCGCCCTGCCCGATGGGCTGGATAGCTGGCTGGGGGAAGGGGGCGCGAGTGTATCAGGCGGGCAGGGGCGGCGCCTGGCGCTGGCCCGCGTGCTGCTGTCGCATGCGCCGATCCTGATTCTGGATGAACCGGCCACCGGGCTTGATGCCCAGACCGAGCGTGAATTCCTGCTTACCCTCAATGAGGTCACGCAGGGGCGCACGGTCATTCTGATTGTGCACCGGCTGACGGGTGTGGAAAAGCTGGATCAGGCATGGCGTATCGTGGGTGGTAAAACCGTGGCGGCTACGGCATGAAGGGGCCGCCATGCCCGCTGAAAGGATTGACGTGCCCCGCCCCAGCGGGCACGAAGTAGCGGAAAACCGGATCGGACACACCTCAAGGCTGGGCGCGGTCCGTCATGCATATCTGAAACGGGAGTAACTCCATCATGCGTCGCCTGTCCCTTCTTCTTGGTCTTGGTCTGCTGACAGGATGCGCTGGTGGCCATCCGGGCAAGTATGTCGTGTTCTTCACCCCCAATTCGGCCCAGCTTGATGCCCCGGCCCAGACCGTGATCTCGCAGGCGGCCCAGCGTGCGGTGGCCAACAATTCCAAGGTGCGCGTTGAAGGCTATGCCGCGGCCAGCCATGACCTGTCGGCTGATGAGCTGCTGGCCATCGACCGCGCCAAGATCGTGGCCCGCCAGCTTGCGGTTGATGGCGTGGATGCAGGCCATATCAGCCAGCAGCCGCGTGGCCCGATGAACAACGAGGACGGTGCGCTGGCCTCGCGCCGGGTCGAGATCGAGGTCGGCGGACACTGAGCGAAGACCCCGCTTTTCATGATATGACAGCGCCCGACGGCACCACGCGCGACCCGCGCGTGGTGCTGGCCGAGGTTTTCGGCTTCCCCGATTTCCGTGGCCTGCAGCAGCAGGCGGTTGACGAGGTCATGGCCGGGCGCGACTGCCTGGTGCTCATGCCTACCGGCGGCGGCAAGAGCGTGTGCTATCAGGTGCCCGCCCTTGCCCGGCCCGGCACGGGGCTGGTCATATCCCCCCTGATCGCGCTGATGGATGATCAGGTTGCCGCCCTGCGGCAGCTTGGCGTCAATGCAGGGGCCCTGCATTCCGAGCAGGAACCCGAGGACGCCGCCCGGGTGCGCTCGGACCTGATGGCAGGCCGGCTCGACATTCTCTACGTCTCGCCCGAGCGCCTGCTCTCGCCGGGCATGCTCGACCGGCTCGGGCGGCTCACGCTCTCGGTCATCGCCATTGACGAGGCGCACTGCATCTCGGCCTGGGGGCATGAATTCCGCCCCGAATACCGCGAACTCGCGGCCCTGCCGCAGCATTTTCCCAATGTGCCGCGCATAGCGCTCACTGCCACGGCGGATGCGCGCACGCGCAGCGACATTCTTGAAGCCCTGGCCATGCCCGATGCCACGGTGCTCAAGGCCAGTTTCCATCGCCCCAACCTCGATATCGCGGTCAAGCCCAAGACATCGGAAATCCGCCAGCTGACGGCCATCCTCGACCGGCACAGGGGGGCTGCCTCCATCGTGTATTGCGGCAGCCGCAGCAAGACCGAGCGCGTGGCGCGTTCGCTGGCGGGCAAGGGCTATGCGGCGCTGCCGTTCCATGCCGGTCTTTCCCCAGTGGAAAAACGCGCGGCGCTGATGCGCTTCCGCTCGGGCGAGCCGGTGGTGATCGTGGCCACCATCGCCTTTGGCATGGGCATCGACCGGCCCGACGTGCGCGCCGTGGTGCATCTGGACATGCCGTCCTCGCCCGAAGGGTATTACCAGCAGATCGGTCGTGCCGGGCGCGATGGCGAGCAGGCGGAAACCGTGCTGCTGTATGGCGGCGATGACATGGCCCGTGCGCGCTACTGGCTGGAGCAGTCCAATGCGCCAGATGCGCAGAAACGCATCATGAGCGCGCGGCTCGAGGCCATGATCGCCCTGACCGAGACCACGGGCTGCCGCACCCAGGCGCTGCTGTCGTGCTTTGGCGAGGAACTCGACCAGCCCTGTGGCCATTGCGACAACTGCCGCAGCCCGGTGGCCACGTTTGATGGCACCGTGGCGGCGCAGAAGGTGCTCTCGGCCATCTACCGCACCGGCCAGCGCTTTGGCGCGGTGCATGTGGCGGGCGTGCTGCGGGGCAAGACATCGGACATGACGGCGCGGCACGGGCATGAAAAACTGAGCGTGTTCGGCATAGGCCGCGACCGGCCCGAGCCGTTCTGGCGCGGCGTGATCCGCCAGCTCATTGCGCGCGGCGCCATCAGGGTCACGGGCGAATATAACGCCCTTGCCCTTGAGGAAGGCCGCGCGCGCCCCATATTGCGGGGCGAGGAACCGATCATGCTGCGCGAGGACGCGACCGAGGACCTCAAGGCCGCGCGTGGCGCTGGCGGCGGCACGCGCCCCGCCATGGCCGACCTCACGCCCGAGGCCGCCACCCGCTACGAAGCGCTGCGTGCATGGCGGCTGGGCGAGGCGCGTGAGCAGGAAATTCCGCCCTATGTCATTTTTCATGATGCGGTGCTGCATGATATTGCCCTCGAGCGCCCGACCACGCTGGATGAACTTGGCATGATCCGTGGCGTGGGCGGCTCGAAGCTGGCCCGCTATGGCGAGGCGGTGCTCGATGTGCTGGCGCAGACCGGGGCCTGAGGTCGCGCCATGCGTGTTTTTGCCTCCAGATCAGGAACAGCTTGCCCATGCGTTGCCCTTTTTGCGGACATGACGACACACAGGTAAAGGACAGCCGCCCGCATGAAGATGGGGCGGCCATCCGCCGCAGGCGCATCTGTGGCTCATGCGGGCAGCGCTTTACCACCATCGAGCGCGTGCAGCTGCGTGATCTGGTTGTGATCAAGGCCGATGCGCGGCGCGTGCCCTTTGAGCGCGACAAGCTGGCGCGCTCGGTCAAGGTCGCGCTGCGCAAGCGCCCGGTGGATGCCGAGCGGATCGAGCGGATTGTCAACGGGCTGGTGCGCAGGCTCGAGGCGATGGGGGAGACGGACATCCCCTCGCGCGATATCGGGCGGCTGGTGATGGAAACGCTGCGCGAAATTGATTCGGTCGCCTATATCCGCTTTGCCAGCGTGCACTGGGATTTCCGTGAAACCAAGGATTTTGCTGATATTCTGGCCACGATTTCAACCGCAGGGCCGGGCGGGAGCAGCGAGGACTTTCCCCCTTCCGGCCCGAAAGACAAAGATTGAACTGGACCCCGCCGCCCAAAGAGGCGATGAAGCCGTGATTTTGCAGCAACGCCACAGCAGGAGTAACGCGCCATGACACAGACAGACGGCGACCGGCAGCCCAAGGTCCGTTCCCGCACCGCTTCACGCGTGGCAGCGGTGCAGGCCCTGTTCCAGATCGAGCAGGGCCATGAAGGCGCGGAGCAGGTCATCAACCAGTTCAACCGCCACCGGCTGGGTGGGGCCGGGTCCGAATATGCCGAAGGCCAGGTGCCCGAGGCCGATGCGCGGCTGTTCGGCATTGTGGTGCGCGGGGCGATGGCCCGGCAGGAGCGCATCGACGCGCTGCTGCACGAGATCCTGCCCGCATCGTGGCCGCTGGGCCGCCTTGACCCGGTGCTGCGCGCCATCATGCATGCGGCAGGCGGCGAGATGCTGGCCGCTGACCCGGCACCCGCGCGCGTCATCATCAATGAATACATGGATATCGGCCATGGCTTCCTGGCTGGTGATGAGCCGCGCATGCTCAACGGCGTGCTCGATGCCCTGTCACGCCGCGTGAACGAACCGACTCCCGCAGCCCCCGTCGAGGTGGTGCAGGAAATTGTTGATGAAGCACCCGACAGCCCGGCTTCCTGAAACGGAGTAAGGAGGGCGGCCATGGCACCGGATCGCGCCGAGGAGAACGGCCTGCCGGCTGAATTCGGCTTTATTGCCCGTGTGTTCCGCCCGCTGGCCGGCAACGGCGCACTGGACCTGCGCGATGACGCTGCCGTGTTCACGCCGCCTGCCGGGCGGCAGCTTGTCGTTGCGGCGGATGCCATGGTCGAGGGCGTGCATTTCCTGCCCGATGACCCATCGCACACCATTGGCCGCAAGCTGCTGCGCTGCAACCTGTCCGACCTTGCGGCCATGGATGCGACGCCTCTGGGCTACCTGCTGACCGTGTCCATGCCGCCTGCGCGTGACGAGGCCTGGTTTGCCGGTTTTGCAGCGGGCCTCGCACAGGACCAGCAGCAGTTTGCCATTACCCTGCTCGGTGGCGATACGACCGCAACATCCGGCCCGCTGGTGCTCTCGCTCACCATACTGGGGCATGTGGCGCCTGGCATGGCGCTGCGGCGCAGTACCGCGCGGGCGGGTGATGGCATATGGGTAACCGGCACGATTGGCGATGGCGCCATGGGCCTGCTGTCCCGGCAGGGGCAGGTGCCCGACCCCGATGGCTTCCTGGCCAGCCGCTACCAGTTGCCGCGCCCGCGGCTGGGGCTTGAACTGGGTGGCATTGCCTCGGCCGGTATGGATGTGTCGGACGGGCTGGTGCAGGATCTGGGCCACATGGCACGCGAGAGCGGGGTGGGTGCCGTGATCGAAGCTGCACGGGTACCGCTTTCGGCTGCCGTGCGCGCGCTTGGCCCCACATGGTTGCTGCAATGCCTGACAGGCGGCGATGATTATGAACTGCTGCTGGCCGTCCCGCCCGCACAGGAAGCCCGCCTGCTGGCCCATGCGGCCCGCGTGGGCGTTGCCGTGACCCGTATTGGCCAGATCGTGCCGGGGAGCGGCGTGCAGGTGCGTGATGGGCAAGGTCGCGACATGAAGCTGGCCCGCCGGGGCTGGAGCCACATCGCCAACCCTGAAACATAAAGAAGTCTTTTGTGAAGCTTTTTTCAAAAAGCCTCGAAGCAACGCTGCCATTTTGAAAAAAGGGCAGCACTCGAAAACTTTTGTTTTCCCTTGAAGACCGTTTGAAAAGTTAGCTCGGCAAACATTCAGGAATCAGAGGAAGTTTTTGGTGAAGCTTTTTTCAAAAAGCTTCAAAGAACACCGCCTTTTTGAAAAAAGGCGGCACCCAGAAACTTTTATCATTTTCTATCAATGAGTTGTTTTCAAACAGTCTCTTACTCTTCCAGAGGGCGGTCATACACCCGGTAGCGCTTGCATGGCTCAGGCGTGATGCGCTCGATCAGGCGGCGCATCGATGTGTTGGTTTCCAGCACCCAGCCCAGTTCGATGGTGCGGTAGGGCAGGCTGCGGCCACGCTTCATGAGTTCGGTAATGGCAAGGGCCGGCATGATCGCGCCAAGGGCGGTGCCATCAAGCACCGAACTCACGCCAAGCAGGATCACGCGGGCGGAATGGAACTCGTGGCGCAGCAGCCGCTTGCCCAGCTTGAGCCAGCCCAGCGGCGAGGGGTCGCCGTTCAGGTCGGCCGAGATGTCGAACACGTTGGGCACCACCAGCGCCACGCAGACCGGCTTGCCCGCCTGCTCGATCAGCACGAAATGCTCGGGCTTGAGCAGCGGCTTCATCTCCACGATCATGGATTCGATGTCTTCGCGCGCCAGCGGGATCGAACCCCAGTTATTGCGCCAGGCATCGTTGTAAAGCTGGCGCAGGATCTCGCCATCTTCCTTGATGCGGTCCATGCGCAGGCCGCGCGTGGTGACATTGCCCAGCCTGCCTTCACCCAGCCGCAGGCTGGCGGGCACGAGATGGGCTTCCTCCGCATCGGGGCCAGTGTGCATCTGGTAGGCCACGAGGTCGCGCACCTTGGTGCAGCCGCAGGCCTCCATCATGCCGGGCAGCCATTTGGGGTGCCACGGCATGGCCACCATGGGCAGCGCGTGGTGGCCTTCGAGCATCATCCCGAACTCGCCACTGCTGTCCAGCGTCTGGGGGCCGCGCATGGTCTTCATGCCGCGCTGGCGCAGCCAGGTGCCGGCGGCATCGAGCAGGGCGGAAACCACTTCAAGGTCGTCAATCGCATCGAGCGCGCCAAAAAAGCCGATCGGCTCGCCATAATGTTCCATCGAGATGGGGTCGATCTGCGCCGAGATGCGGCCCACGGGCCGCCTGCCGCGCATGGCCAGGAAATACTGCGCCCGCCCGTTGCGGAAAAAGGAGTTCTTGCGCGGGGTGAGCAGGTCGCGCTGGGTCAGGTCGAGCGGGGGCACATAACCCGGCAGCCCCGCATAGAGGTGGCGGGGCAACTGGATGAAGGTGGTCATCTGACGAAAGCCGGAAACGGGTATGATAGTAAGACGATCGGTTTCGTTCATGACCGGTTCGTTGCATCCTGAACATTACCGGCATCGACCTTCATTCCGTGGCGAAACGGGGCAGGCTATGCAGGCATGGGTTGAAAGAAATGATTCGGTGGTCCGTCCTGTTGTTGTGCTCATGGCACAGATGGACCCTGAAAAGGAAGATGGACAATGACAGTAAGCTCTGCATCACGCACGGATGAAGGCCGATATGTGCTGATTACGGGGGCCTCGAGCGGGATAGGAGCGGAACTGGCATGGCTCTATGCAGCTCAGGGGCGGCCGCTTGTGCTGTGGGGGCGCGACGCGGGGCGGCTTGAGGCGGTCGCCACGCGCGCGCGTGGTTGCGGCGTGGCGGTCGAGACCCGCGTGCTTGACTTGGCGGATGGGGCGGCCGCCATCGCGGCCCTGCGCGCCGATGATGCGGCCCACCCCATCGGCATCGCCATCCTCGCTGCCGGACTGGGTGACATGCGCCGCAGCGATGAGGTGGTGGAAAAGGCGGAGGACGTGCTGCGGCTGGGGCTGGTCAATTACGCCACCCCTTCCGCCATGGCGGCGGCGGCGGCGGAATGCATGGTGCCGCGCGGGCGGGGGCATATTGTCATGCTCAGTTCGGTCGCGGCCTTTCATGCGCTGCCGTTTGCGGCGGCCTATTCCGGCTCCAAGGCTGGGCTCAAGCGCTTTGCCGAGGCCCAGCAGATGGCCCTCGCCCCCTTGGGCATCGGGGTAACGCTGGTCTCGCCGGGGTTTGTCGATACGCCCATGAGCCGCCGCGTGGTGGGGGCCAAGCCCTTCCTGCAGGGCGCGCCCTCTGCTGCCCGCCGCATTGCGCGCGCGGTGGCGCGTAACCAGCCGCATCTGGTCTTTCCGTTCGTATTCTCGGTGCTGCGGCTGATCGACACATTGGTGCCGTGGCCGCTCAAGCGGCGCATCCTTGCCGCCATCAGGGCGGACCAGACGGACTGATTGCGCCCATGCGCGGGGGTTATAAAATGTATTTTAGTCCTGATCGCGGCGATTATGGCCATTTTGTGACCTCGATCAATGAAATGCCGACCCGGCTGGTCTCTTTTCAGGCCTGAGATGTGAATCCACGGGCCTGCGAAGCCTCAATTCATCCGCCTGTTGCATGCAATGCCGAGGGCGGGCACACTTGCAGGCTATTTTTATTACAATGATGCGGGCAGCAAGCTGCCGTATGGCCACGGAGCGTGACCGGACATGAAAGAGATCGTAGCAGTTGACATTGGCGGAACCCATGCGCGGTTCGCCATTGCCCAGGTGGACCAGGGGCGTGTCGTCACGCTGGGAGAGGCCACGACCCTGAAATGCGCCGACCACGCCAGCCTGCAGCTGGCATGGGAAGCCTTCGCGCGCGTGGTCAACCGCCCGCTGCCCAAGGCGGCCGGCATTGCCGTGGCATGCCCGATCAAGGGCGATATCCTCAAGCTGACCAACAACCCGTGGGTGATCCAGCCCGCGTGGCTGCCGGTCAAGCTGGGGGTGGATGAACTGATCCTGGTCAATGACTTCGGCGCCGTGGCCCATGCCGTGGCGCAGGTGGGGGCGGATAGCCTCCAGCATATCTGCGGGCCTGACGTTCCGCTGCCCGAGCAGGGTGTGACCACAGTGGTGGGGCCGGGCACGGGGTTGGGCTCGGCTTACATCGTGCGGCGCAAGAATGGTTACTTCGTGTGCGAGACCGAGGGCGGGCATATCGACTTCTCGCCGCTCGACCAGTTGGAAGACCGGATCCTGACCGTGCTGCGTCGCCGTTACCGCCGCGTGTCGGTCGAGCGCGTGGTGTCCGGGCCGGGCCTGCTGAACCTGTATGAGGCGATTGCCGAGATGGGCGAACTCTCGGTCAAGGCGCGTGATGACAAGGCCCTGTGGACCATGGCGCTGGAAGGCTCTGACCCCGTGGCGGCGGCGGCCCTCGAGCGGTTCTGCCTCAGCCTGGGCACCGTGGCGGGCGACCTTGCGCTGGCGCAGGGCGGCAGTGCGGTGGTGATTGCAGGCGGCCTCGGGCTGCGGTTGGCCAAGCACCTGCCCAATTCCGGCTTTGCCGAACGCTTCGTGGCGAAGGGCCGGTTCGAGGGCATGATGTCGGAAATGCCGGTGAAGCTGATCACCTACCCGCAGCCCGGCCTGCTGGGTGCAGCCGCGGCCTTTGCCGAGGCTTACCGTCAGGACTGAAAGCCGGTTTGAACAATGGCTGACTGATAAAAAAGAATAAAAGCATCCCGATGCCGCCTCTTTGCAAAAAGGGCGGCATTTTTTTTAGGGATTGGCTGAAGCCCGCGCTGCCACCAGCTTCAGCCGCGCCACAGATGGCCGGGCATGGCATCGTAATGCCGGGTCAGGAAATCAAGCAGCAGGGCGAGAACCTGCCCCATGTGCTTGGGATCATGGCGGGCATGGCGGGCGAGTTCTGGCAGGGGGCGGTGATCGATCATGGCGGCGATGAGCACGCGCTCGTAACGCGTTCCGATGATGTCATGGATATGCCGGTACCGGTTGATCGATCCGCTCCGCCCGTTGAGCGGGCGGCGCGACAAGCCGAGCGATGTCCGGTCAAACAGCGGGTCTTCAAGCCCCATCACGCCAATGCGGTAATCCGTGGCCCAGAACCGAGCCGCCGCGACCTGGCGGGCGGTAATGATGCCATCATGGCGCAGGGTCTCGATAAGGGGGGGAAGTGCCGGGTCATGATCCGCCTGCGTGCCATGGGCGGTTGTCTGGGCAGTCAGGGGCGCGGGACTGTCGGCAGGCAAGGGGCGTACTTTCATGATCGCGTAAGGGTGTATCATCTTCGCGTTGCGGCGGGTGGTCAATCACATGATGTATGCCGGTGCCGCCTTCCCATAAAAAACGGCATCACCCTAGTGCAGGTGATGCCGCAAGTTTCCGTGGGAAGGGTTGGGAAATCGACGGTTGGGATTCTGTCGGGTGACCCACGGGTTGCATTCTTGATAATGATAATCACTATCATTATCAAGATAAAAATTGACGCCAGCTTCCCCCGCTGCTGCTGGACCCGCACCCCAAAACGTGTTGCCATGACCCACACCTTCAAAGCAGGCAGGGAACAGCATGGCCATTACACCGCTTGAGGTCGCGGCAAGGGGAACAGGCGGGCGGCGCGGCGCCGACATCCTTCTGGAAATTCTGGAAAGTGAAGGGGTCCGCTATATCTTTGGCAATCCCGGCACGACGGAACTCCCCCTGATCGATGCCCTGCAGCGCCGCCCGGACCTGAAATACATCCTGGCCCTGCAGGAGGCGAGCGTGGTGGCCATGGCCGATGGCTATGCGCAGGCGGCAGGCCGCCCCGGCTTTCTCAACCTGCACACGGCGGGCGGGCTGGGGCATGGCATGGGCAACCTGCTCAATGCCAGCGTATCGCAGACACCGCTGGTGGTGACGGCGGGTCAGCAGGATTCGCGGCATACCATTTCCGACCCGCTGCTGTTTGGCGATCTGGTCAGCATCGCCACCCCGGCCGTGAAATGGGCGCAGGAAGTGCTGCATGCCGACCAGTTGCCCGTGCTGGTGCGCCGGGCCTTCAACGATTCGATGGCAGCGCCGTCGGGGCCGGTTTTCCTGTCGCTGCCCATGGATGTGATGGAGGAGGCCAGCGATATCGACATTGGCAGCCCCTCTGTCATCAACCGCGAGGCCATAGCAGGCGGCCTGCCCGAACTGGCCCGCGCGCTGGCGGGCATTGCGCCGGGGCGGCTGGCCATCATCGCGGGCGATGAGGTGCATGGGGCGGATGCCGCGGCACAGGTCGCCGCCGTGGCCGACATGCTGGGCGCGCCGGTTTATGGCGCGTCATGGCCCTCGCGCATTCCGTTCGCCACGTCGTGCCCGCTCTGGGCAGGCAACATGCCCACGCGCGCTACCGATATCGCCACCCGCCTTGCGGATTATGATGCGATCTTCGCGCTGGGCGGCAAGTCGCTCATCACCATCCTCTATTCCGAGGGCTCACCCGTGCCGCCGGGCTGCGCGGTCTATCAGGTCTCGGCCGATGCGCGTGACCTTGGCCGCACGTTCCAGACGCCGCTCTCCCTCGTGGGCAATATCCGCGCCTCGCTCGATGTGCTGCTGCCGCTGTTGCAGCACGAGACCGAACCGCGCCGCAAAGCCCATGTCGCCGCCCGTGAAAAAGTCGTGGCCGCCCGTGCCCACAGGCGCCTCGAGGCCGAGGCGCTGGTGGCGGCCCACCAGGATGATGCGGTCATTGCCCCATGCGTTGCCGCCCACGAGGCCGTGCGCGCCATTGGGTCACAGGTTGCCATTGTGGATGAGGCGATCGCCACGTCGTCCTATACGCGCATGTTCCTCAACAGCGACTGGGCAGCGCAGTATTCCTTCCTGCGCGGTGGCGCGCTGGGCTGGGGCATGCCGGCTGCGGTCGGGGCCTCGCTCGGGCTAGGGCGCGAGCCTGTGGTCTGCCTGGTGGGCGATGGCGCGGCCCTTTATTCCCCGCAGGCGATCTGGACCGCAGCGCATGAGCAACTGCCCGTGACATTCGTTGTGATGAACAACCGCGAATATAACGTGCTCAAGGGCTTCATGCGCGGGCAGACGCATTATGTCTCGGCCCGGCAGGGGAATTTCCTGGCGATGGATCTGTGCGATCCGCCCATTGATTATCAGGCGATGGCGACTTCATACGGGCTGGAGGCCCGGCAGATCACGCGGGCTGCCGATATTGCCCCGGCCATTGAGGCCGCGATGGCATCGGGGCGGCCCAACCTCGTCGAGATCGTGATCAGTACGCTCTAGCGGATTGGGGCGCCTTTGAAAAAAGGCGCCCCAAAACATCTAGCGGATGGGGAAGCTGCAGGCCGCGGGCATGGCCTCGGCCCGCTCGCCACCGGGATTGACCTTCAGGGTCAGGCGCATGACGGCAGCCGCCAGATGCGCCCCGCTCGTGCGCATGCTCGCCTTGATGTCAACGCCGTGGTTGTTATCAAGCACCGTCACGTTGCGGCCCCGGCCAATCGTGCCTTCGGCCCGCACCGACCAGTACGTGCCGTTGATGTCGGACAGGCGGGCAAGGTTATAGACCTTTCCTTCGCCCCGTAGCGTGCTGTAGCCGATTCCCACGGCGCCACCGCCCGTGATCTTGACCGGGTAGGAATGGCCGTCAAAATAAAGCCGCCCCTTGCCCCATGAATAACCGCCGGCAAGGGCCGCGTCATGCAGGCGAAAGCAGAGCGAAGCCGTTGGCTGGCCCAGCGCGTCAGCCGCCCGGGCGGAGGGGGCGGCCAGTAGTCCTGCTGCAAGAAGGACAGGGGCGGAAAGAAGAACTGGGCGCACGATATGTTCCTGTTACGATAGGCTGGCTGGGAGCATGAAGGTCGTCACTGGGCTCCGGCATGGTTGACCGGCTTCGTCCTTTGTTTTTCAGTTGATTATCATCAAAAGGCAACCCCTGTCTGTTTCATGCCCTCTGCCTGCATGACAGGAAGGGAAGGAAACATACCGATGCATCCTGTAACATGTGCCCCGCGCCGCATGCAGCATGACAGTCCCGATTGTGGTCCCGTCCTGCGGCGCATTCGCACGCAGGCACCTTTTGTTTATGGGCTGACGAATTATGTCGCAGCCACCCTGAGCGCCAACGTGCTGCTTGCGGCAGGTGCCGCCCCCGCCATCGGGGCGGCGCCCGGCTGGCCCGCTGGGTTTGGGGCGCATGCCGGTGGGCTATGGGTGAACGCGGCGGGGCTGATTAATACGACAGGGCACGACATGCTCGCGGCAATCGATGCCGCCAATGCGGCAGGCGTGCCATGGGTGCTCGATCCCGTCGCCATGGGGGCGGGTGTTGCGGAATATGATGATATCATTCGCACCATGGCGGCGCGCAGGCCCACTGTCATTCGTGGCAATGCCAGCGAGGTCATGGCCCTGGCAGGTGGCGCTGCCACCGCGCGCGGGGTGGAAACAACGGCCTCGATCGCGCAGGCCGTGCCGCTGGGGCAGGAGCTTGCGCGCAGACTGGGCGCGATCGTGGCCATCAGCGGGCCGGAGGATCATGTCCTTTCCCCTGATGGCGCGCAGATCATCATACCAGGCGGGCATCGTTGGTTGACAACCGTAACCGGCGCAGGCTGCGCCCTCGGCGGCCTGATTGCAGCAGGGCTTGCGGTAACGCCCCGGCCGGATGAGCGGCTGATAACGGTTGCAGCCGTGCATGCCCTGTATGCCCGCGCGGCTGAAAAAGCAGCCGGGCCAGCGCAGGGGCCGGCCTCCTTCGCCACGGGGTTTGTCGATGCCCTGGCGCAGCTTCAGGGCGTGGCAGACGATTAAATCAGGAAATATCCGCCATGAGGGAAACGTGCGCCGCGATGATCTTCCAGCCATCGGGCATGCGCACCCATGTCTGGCTCTGCCGCCCGATGCGTTCGCTGCCGTGGCGGCGGAATTCCAGGTCAACCGTGCCCAGGTCCGCGCCAATGGCGGTAATGTGCCGGCGCAGTACGTCGCGTGGTGGCGAGCCACCCGTGCGGTTGCGACGGAAGGCTGCGATTTCGTCATACCCATAAAGCGTCTCGCCCACGCCATACCGCACCGTTTCAGGCCCGTGATAGAACAGGGCATCGAGTTCGGGGATGTCGTTTTCACCCAACGCACGCTCGTAGCGGTCGGACATGGCGGTCAGCTCCGCTACGATTTCATGGCGGTTCAGTTCCGGTGGCATACGGTTTTCCCTTAATAGATGTGACTGGTCAGGATGCCGGAGCAGGCGGAGTGGTATGCGGCGCCTCATCCGTCACGTTGATAACAGCCTCATCGGAAATCGACACCACTTCCGACGGCGGCCGATGGGCCACCTCATCCGTTTTGCGGGTCAGATCATTGATGACCGTTTTCAGCTCGGTCACCTCGTCACGCACGTCATTGAGAATTTCCATCAGCGCCGCGTGGTCTTCCGCCGCGCGCTGGTCTGCTCCACGGCTCAGAACCGCGTTGCCCACCATCAGTGCAGGCAGGGCCACAAGCTGGATGCAGTTGCTTATATAGAGCAGCGTGTTCTGCCATGCGGGGGCTGCCAGCGGAATGAGCGAAAAAACCAGAAAGCCATAAACGCACCAGATGCTGCCGAATATGATGGTCATGCGCACGGCAACGCGCTCATTGACCTCGCTCACGAGAGAAGATTTGGGGGACTGATTCGTCATGAGACCCTGCTTTTTGCAATGAATGACACTGATTGAGGCGGTATGTCTCAAAACATGTCACTTTGCGCCTGCCTTAAATGGATAGGATTTATGCCCTGAATGGGGGAAGCCCCTTTTTGTCGGTTGTTTTTTCATGGCTCGTAATCCGCAGTCTGGTGCCATTTTCTGGGTGTATTCCCGGATGCCGAAACAAGTTTTTTCACTTCTGCTGCGATTTTCTGATTGACGGTATGTGATGAGGGTCCTATATCCCCAATCACCGGCGGCGCTGAGGAAACTTCTTGAGCTTCTTTGGTGGATTTGCTAGGTTACTCGGCCCTGTTGGGTTGAGGGTTC
>NZ_JAPIVJ010000059.1:0-3369 GCF_054182245.1 Komagataeibacter sp. NFXK3 | reverse complement strand
CGCTTGGGCATATGATCCCGAAAAGTGTAACACATGTCACCCGCCCCGGACAGGAAAACCGCCGCTGACGCGGGACAGGCCGGCCGGTTTCAGGCCCGGCCTGTTACACTATTACCCATAGTGTATCCTTTCATAAGCCTTACGGCTTATGAAGAGGAGTACAACATCATAGTGTAACAGGTCATGGGTCTGCCACCCCTTGAGACGTTATCACTCTCAATCCAATAGAGCCGACAACTTTAGGGGAACTGCCAGTCCGCTTTCCGACGAATTGTGTTGAAAAGCAGCTGTTTTCGCCAATCTCGGCGCCGTTTAGCGTCGGATCTTGTCAGCCTGCCTTAGCCCGGCTTTTCTGGAGAACCGTTCGCCTACGGCGTAAGTCTTTTCTTGCAATATTGCTGATTTCTAATCGAATATGCGCAATCGTAATCGGTTTTTTCGAATGAGGCGTGTTTCTAATGACGGACGTAGAAAGGTCCACGCTGCTTGGCGGGCGATGGCTCGGCGATAACTTTGGTATCGATCCCTGCTGCGGCTTTCCCGTGACTAGCACGGTCGGTTCGCGCCGGGAGAGCCGCCATCATGGCTTTGAGAGCTACGAAGTTTATCCGGAAAGCATGCGACCCGTTGAGACCCCGGCCGGACATCTTCAGTTCCACCTGCGTTATGAGCCAACCAACCTCGAACTGCTGGCGCGGGTATTCGAGGCGTCAGGTCCTGACTTCGTGCGAGTCTGGATAGAGCGGGAACCGACGGGGCAATACGCGCGCCGCGCCGCCTTCCTTTATGAGTTTCTGACGGGACTAGAACTAGAAACCGAAACGGCGGTCGGTGGCAACTATGTCTCCGCGTTGAATGACAAGCTGGTTGTTACCGCAAACCAGAACCAAGCCATCAATATTAAAAAGTGGCATGTGCGGGATAACATGCCAGGGACAAGGTATTTTTGTCCCTCCATCAGAAAAAGCCGGCCGCTGGAACTTGCCGCAGGTTTCGACATCGCCGCCAGATATACCCGCCTGCAGGAGGATTTCGGCGATGACATGCTCGCGCGGGCGGCAGTCTGGCTCACCAATCGTGAGAGCAAGGCAAGCTTTGCTATCGAGGGCGAGGCTGACCAGACCGACAAGATTTCCCTCTTCAGCCATGTGCTGGCAACCAGAACCGGCAAGAGTGCAATCCCGCTTCTCGGTCCGGCGCTCATTGAACTACAGAAGGATATTATCGGCTCGAAGACGTTCATCAGCAGTTTCGGTCCCAGAAAATCACCAGTTTTTGTAGGCGAGAACACGATACGTGGGGAGGTCGTGCATTATGTGGCGCCACCACCGGAAGACCTGAAGAACATGCTTGATGGACTAGCGGTCTTCCTCGAAAAAACCCAAGGGCAGTCACCCATCCTACGTGCTGCAGTCGCCTCCTTCGGCTTCGTCTACATTCACCCCTTGGCAGACGGGAACGGTCGGACACACCGCTACCTCATCAATGACATTCTCTGCCGGGATAACGCTATCCCGGATGGTGTCATCATTCCGGTGTCCGTTGCCATTATGGACGACAAGACGAGCAGGCGTCACTACGATGCGATCCTTGAGCGCGTCTCAATCCCCCTGATGAGGGTCGCACGCCCGCATGTGTCTTTCGCGTCGGAAAATAAAACCTATCCGGACGGCATTCAGTCCAACCTCGTGTTTACTGGCGATGAAGCTACTCGGCCAGCTTGGCGCTATCCGGATCTTGCGCCGCATGTCGACTATCTTGGGCACGTTATCAAACTCACAATGAACGAGCACATGCAGGAGGAGGCTGACTATCTCCGACGTCACCATAGGGCACGCGGGCTAATCAAGGCCGTGCTGGACATGCCGGACAAGGATGCCGACCGCATCATTCGGAGCTTGCAGTCCAACAACTTTATCGTCGGCAAAGGCCTACGGAAAGAATTCTCAGGACCTGAAGTCATCCGACAAGTCACAGATGAAGAATGGGAAAGCTTTGTTGAGGGCGTGAGATCGGCCTTTCAGACTGACTGAAGCCTGACAGGGCGAGTAAAAGGACAAGGCGCCGTGAACCGCTCTGGATTTGACCGAAACCAATCCTCATACACCTTGTAGCTACATCCGCTTTGAGGCGTCGGTGTACTGCGCTCTGACGTCGGGAAAACGGGCATTAACAATCTGTCCGATAATCCATATTACCGGACAGGTTTGAAGGCTGGAGGAATTTTTCATCCACGTCACCTGTGGCCGCCCACACAATCTGGCAGAACCTTACGCAAGGGCCTTCTTCTGGCAAACATGATTAATGTTTTAACTCAAACCTTAATTATGCTAGGAAAATCTAGTCTCTGAAAAAGGTTGGACAGGATGAAGCGTGAGGATCTGGCCGGCGGGATCCGGGACTGTCTGCAGCGGCTGCCCGCCCCCTATGCCCAGCATTACGGGGTCGTGCCCCCGCCGCCGCCTGAAGCGGGCGTTATGCTGGGCGATGCCGCTGCTTGCCATGGGCAGGCTTTGTCCGCCCTGGGTGAAATCGCCGCCCTCGCCCGCACCCTGCCTGATCCGTACCTGATCAGTCGCGTCCTGAGCCGTCAGGAAGCCCTCAGCAGTTCCGCCCTGGAAGGCACGCACAGCACCCTCAATGAGCTGCTGGTGGTCGATGAAGACGACCAGGACGCTTCCCATGCCACCCGGCAGGTCCGCGACTATGCGCGAACCTTGGAACAGTTCCTGCCACAGGCCTCTAGCGAAGGCCCGGCCCTCTTCCGCCTGCCCACCGTGCTGGCGCTCCATCAGGCTGTCATGCAGCATGACCCGGCCTATCGCGGGACACCGGGCACCCTGCGCCGGGACGTGGTCTGGATCGGCGGGACAGGGCATATCGCCTATTCGACCTATAACCCGCCCCCGCCAGACCAGGTGGCAGCCTGTCTGGAGGCCACGCTGAACTACATGCAGGCCGACGGGATGCAGCAGATGACCCAGTCCCTCATCACCCGGATGGCCATCGCCCATACCCATTTCGAGGCCGTGCATCCGTTCAGCGATGGCAATGGCCGGGTTGGCCGCCTGCTGCTGCCGCTGATGATGGCCGCTGACGGCCAGGTTCCCCTGTATCTTTCCCCTTATATCGAGGCCCACAGACAGGACTATTACGCGGCGCTCAAACGGGCCCAGCAGCGGCTCGACTGGCCGCCCCTGATCGGGTTCCTGTCAGACGCCATCATCCGGACCGTTACCGAAGTGTCAATCGGCACTCAAAAATAACCCCTGATCGGCATGCAATATTAACCCCCTGTTGAAGGCCCGGCCTGTCTCCTGAAGCCGTAGGCGTAAGGAGACAGGCCGGGGCAGGTATGGATCTGGAGAG
>NZ_JAPIVJ010000058.1:0-3517 GCF_054182245.1 Komagataeibacter sp. NFXK3 | reverse complement strand
ACGGTTCCCGAAGCTGGATGGCAGCACAGATGGGACGCGTGGGCGGATCGTCCGCCAGCCAGGAAAAGGCAGCGGCAGCACGCCGGAATGGTGCTAAAGGCGGTCGGCCAAGGAACGTCGCGTAAGAAAGACTGCTTACCACTATGAGCAGACAGGCCGGTGAGCATGGTGGTTGCTGAAACCGCAAAAAGTTATTACAATAATAATAACATAAAGGGGGCTGTCATGGTCGAACTGAAAGTGCGAAAATTCGGAAACTCACTCGGGGTAGTACTGCCCAAGGAAGTGATCTCACGGCTGAACACCCAGGACGGCGCGCCCCTGTATCTGACCGAAGCACCAGACGGCGGATATCGGCTCGTGCCCTATGATCCCGACTTCGAAACAAAAATGGCGAAGGCTGAGGATATTATGCGGCGTTACCGTGATACGCTGCATGTTCTGGCCCAATGACAGACTTCGTCTGGATAGACGAACGGGATGCCCTGATCCTGCATGACCGGCTGTTAGCGGCGCATGGCGGCGCTTCCGGAGTGCGTGACGCAGGTCTTCTGAAATCTGCTCTTGCCCGGCCACAGCAGCATGCGGCCTATGCGGATCCGCTGGATCCAGTATTTCTTGCGGCCGTCTATACGGCGGGTATCGTAAAAAACCATCCCTTCATCGATGGAAACAAGCGTACGGGCTTTGTGCTCGGTGTGCTGTTTCTGGAACTGAACGGCTATCGTTTTACTGCAACTCAGGAAGATGCGGCGAATGCCGTCCTTGCACTGGCAGCAGGTCAGATGGACGAACTGGGCTATGCGGCGTTCCTGGCCGCCAATGTCGTATCCGACAGGGTATAACTGCGACCAGAAACACAATAATAACGAGGTTACTCGCAGGAATCGACGTTGGATGAACGGCTACAACGGGTATCGGTTCATCATGAAAACCTATACGGAAATGCTGGTTTTTCCTTGGTCCCGATCACAGCGCAAACCTGAAGCGTCTGGCCTTTTTTAGCTTTGCACTGTGATGAAAGAGATCCTAAGCAGGATGTCCTTTACCTTTCTGAGAGAGTGCTAAAGGGTCGAGACAAACCCCGTCTTTCTGGCGGGGTTTGTTCGTTGGTAGATCATTTTCTCAGAAAGAAATACTTAAACCAGTTCCCGCCCTATAGCAGGAGCGTCAATCCACTCTCGTTCGTCTAAAGGTTGAGGCTTGGAATAATCCGAGACGGCAAGAAGTTCATCCATTGTGTCGCTATGTGGATTTGATGGTTTACCAGACAGGGATTTTGCTTCTTTTTCCACGATAAGAACTCCAGAAAATAGAATGAGGGGCGATTTACGTACCTTCCCGCCAGATGCCTTCGGCGGGCTATGCCGCTTCCGCTTAGTATCGCAGCCACGCTGTCGCCAGAACTGTCGATATTCATCACTCTCCATTGTTTTCGCGTTTACGTGACGTATCACGGTATCGCCAGTCGGAATATTGTCATCAAATGCGCCATCAGATTTTCTGAAGAGAGAAGACTTAGTCCTTGATAGACTAGACTCATATGACTAAGTCTTGTTGTAGAAGATGAGGAGGCTTCTCTTATGCGCACAGTCAACATTCATGAAGCCAAGACCCATTTGTCCCGGTTGATCGATGCGGCCATGAAAGGGGAAAGCTTCATCATTGCCAAAGCCGGTCGGCCGATGGTGCGGGTCAGCCCGATTACGGCTCCTGAAGAACAACAGCAACGGCGTCTGGGTTTTTTGACGGGAAAAATCCGGGTGCCAGAGGATTTTGATCGCATGGGACAGGAGGACATCATTTCTCTGTTCGATGGCTCGGCATGAAGCTGCTTCTGGATACCCATCTGCTTCTCTGGGCCGCAGGAGAGCCTGACAAACTGTCAGAGCGTGCGAGAACCCTGATTGACGATCAGAATAATATTCTGGTTTTCAGTGCTGCCAGTTTATGGGAAGTCACCATCAAGGTGGGACTGGTACGTGCAGACTTCCAGGTTGATCCCTATCTGTTGCGGCGCGGCCTGATCGAAAATGGCTATGAGGAGTTACCGATCACCAGCCAGCATGCTCTGGCAGTAGGACAACTGCCAGATGTGCATCGGGATCCTTTTGATCGCATTCTTGTGGCTCAGGCGATGGTGGAAGGGCTGCTTCTGCTGACCCATGATCCTCTCGTGCAGGCTTATCCGGGTCCTATCGAAGCTGTTTGAACGATATTCGTACGCGCCGCGCCCCTTATGTGTTGAGATGAAGTTCAGATTATCCGGTTTTTAGGGAGCGCTTCTTGCCTTCCCACACTGGCAATCCGGCATATTCAACCGATCCCTGTGCCATACGGATATCCTGCCTATCTGAATTCGCGCGTGTCAGTAGTAGGATTTCCAGCACTATACCCATCAGCTCGTCTGGGATGCCACCATCCTCCTCAGAGCTGGTTGTTTCCGGCATTGTGGGTTTGCCAGAAACCTTACGGTCAAGGTCATTCAGCAGATCAGTCACCACCCTCATATTTTGACCGAGATACACCAGCTGATCGTTCATGTTGACCAGTTTGCGGTCACTTTTGGACTGTCTCAAAACAGCGTCCCGAATATAGCCAGACACGTTGCCATCAAGAGCAACCTCCTGGAGCCACTCTGCTTCGTCTTCGGTAAATCTCACCGTGTATTTACGCTCGCGCATAACGGCTCCAGTTCAATGTACATCATTTTGTCGGACATATAGTTACAGAAAACAGCCAAAAAATCAATTAAATGTCGGACGCGCGTCCGACACATAAAATGTATAGGCTGCACAAAGTATTTTGTTTTCAATGAGTTACGCAGTTCGGAGAACTGCGTTATGTGTATAGCCAGATTAAGGAGCAAAATCCGTCAGAACAGAGCAGAAAAAAGACCTTTCCCACACCCATTTATGCAGAAAACAGCGTCCTCTCTTAGCGAGCGTGAGCGAGTAAACCCGCAAAAAGCGAAAACCACCAAAAAACAACCAGAAAAACACCAGTTTGCAACCAAAAAACCACCACATTCCATATGAGAGAAGGGATAAAAAAACACCAGAAAAACACCAAAAAATCACCACATATTTTCCTGAAGGGAGATGCCACCAAAAAACAACCAAGAAACCACCAGAAAACCACCACATGTGACGAAAAAATATGGAATGAGGAAAAGGTGAAGACCCAGAAACACCCGCAGGACAGAACTGTGAACGGTGATCTTGAAAACGGTTGTGTGGATGTATTTTGGGACGGTCTGGCCGTTTCGGTTTTTCTCAGATGGGAGATGTTTGAGAGAGTGGTATAGGTGCTTTTGATATTTCAGATCTGGCACAGCAGCATGTGCCGCAGAATGGTTCTCCCAAAGAGGAACAGTGACATGTGCTCATTGGTAATCCCCCCATTTTTAGTGGGGCATTGAATGAGAATTCAGGCAGCTGTTTTTAGTTTCTGGGCGGGGGTTAGCCCGCTGTTCCCCATGTTGGGTCTGTCATGGTTATATGTCCAGAGCCATTGT
>NZ_JAPIVJ010000057.1:0-3633 GCF_054182245.1 Komagataeibacter sp. NFXK3 | reverse complement strand
GGCGTGTCGTCAGTTAAACGGGGGGCTTATGAAGCTTGTACTCCCGTTTGATCTGTGATGTTTTCTTCCTGTTTCTGGAACGGGGAGAGTGTGAATGCGACGGTATGGTCTGAGCGATGGTCAGTGGGAACGGATAAAAGATCTTCTCCCGGGTCGCGAAGGTCATGTCGGTGGGACGGCTGCGGATAACCGTCTGTTTATCGAAGCCGTGCTGTATCGTTACCGTGCAGGCATTCCCTGGCGTGATCTGCCTGCCCGGTTCGGGGACTGGAAGAACGTGCACCGGCGGCTGCGTCGCTGGTGCGAAGGCGGCGTGATCGAGCGGATTTTCCGGCATCTGGCTGCTGACCATGACAACGAATACATGATGATCGACAGCACCATTGTCCGTGCTCACCAGCATAGCGCGGGCGCCCGTAAAAAAGGGGGATGGATCAGGCCACCGGGCGGTCCCGTGGCGGACTGACCACGAAAATCCATGCCATTGTCGATGCCGCGGGAAAGGCTGTGGCTCTTTCCCTGACGCCCGGACAAAGGGCCGACATCACAGAAGCAGAGCCATTGCTCGATGAAGTCGATCCCGAGGTCTTCATCGCCGACAAGGCTTATGATGCCGATCCCCTCATCGAAAAGCTTGAAGAGCGGGGGATCACACCGGTTATTCCGTCAAAGAAAAACCGACGCAATCCACGGAAAATCCTCTTTTCGCTTTATAAAAAACGAAACATCATCGAACGCTTCTTCGCCAGACTTAAACAGTTCAGAGGTATTGCAACACGATATGACAAGCTGAAGTCAACTTTCCTCGCAGCCGTGCAATTCGTCTCCGCCATCATTGGAATTAACTGACGACACACCCTAGCGAAGCCTCGACAGGGAGGATCGAGGCTTCGCCACGTCCGGCAGAGATTGTAGACGCCGGACGTGTCTTATTGGACAGGGTAATAGTAAGGTCATTCACCGTCGAAAGGAGACAGTTTATCTGGACCTAATGTACAGAAATTTGTACGACGCATTGCTCTTGTACACCGAGGTGGGATTTCTAGGGCAAGGTTTCTGGTGCGTTCCCTTGCGCTATATTGTCAGTTCACCCCAGCAGGCCCATGGCCGAATTGGACAAAGCACTTTTGCTTGAAACCCGTCTTGTTTGTAAGACGACGGGCGTGAACAAAGCGTCTGGGAAAATGCGCCGTACGCTATACGACCACGTCAGATAGATCATGTTGCGGATTTTAGACACCCTGTTCACACAAAAACTCTATGTAACAGCGACATGTCGGGCTGACACTACCGCTCTATTCTATGCAGCAAAAGCTACAGAAGGAATGCCGGTATGGGCGTACGTCCGTTGATCGAGAACATGGAATTTCTCCGCCACTTTTGGCATCCGGTCGCGACTCTTGACGAGTTCGAGAAGGCCGACCCGCTGGGCAATGGCCCTATGGCTGTCACCTTACTTGACGAGAAGGTCGTTCTTGCTCGTCTCGACGGCAAGATGGTCGCAATGAAAGACCAATGCGTCCACCGCTCGGCCAAGCTGTCCGGCGGAAAGGTCCAAGGCGACCAACTCCAGTGTCCGTACCACGGATGGATGTACAATGCCGAGGGCAAGTGCACCCACATGCCGGCATGCCCGACGCAAAAGATTTCCTCCCGCGCCAAGGTGGCAAGCTATGAATGCGAAATGAAGTACGGCCTGATATGGGTCCGTTTGGATAGCTCGTGGAACGTGACGGAAATCCCGTATTTCAGCGTCGCTGATGACCCGAGGATGAAGATTGTCGTGCAGGAACCCTACTGGTGGAATGCCAGCGCACCGCGCCGCTGGGAAAACTTCACGGACTTTTCGCACTTCGCGTTCGTTCACCCCGGCACTCTGTTCGATCCGAACAACGCCGAGCCGCCCATCGTGCCGATCGATCGCGTGAAGGGCCAGCTGCGCTTTGTCTATGACACGCCCCCGGGCATGGATGTTCCCGATCAGGCACCCATCGGCAACTTCACCTACCACTGCAGTATGCCGTTCACGATCAACCTGGCCGTTCAAAAATATGTGGGGAACAACCTTCACGTCCTCTTCAACGTGTCCTGCCCGGTGAACGCGAAGCAAACGAAGAACTTCCTGATCTTCGCCCGCGAGAAGAGCTTGAACGATTCGGATCATCCCCACATCGCCTTCAACGACCTGGTCTTTGCCGAGGACCAGCCGGTCATTGAATCGCAGTGGCCAGAAGAGATTTACGACGACGAACTGTCGGTCGTGACCGACAAGATCTCGATACAGTACAGGAAATGGATCAAGGAACTGGAAAACGCCCACGCGCAGGGCAAGGAGGCTTTCGAGAAGGCTCTCCTGACGCCGGTTCTTGAAAGCGACCGGATGCACCCTGAACTGCATGCGGTCGCGGGCTGACGCTCGGCCGGATTTCAGGAGATATCCCAGTGTCAGTCCATTTCATGACCAGTTCTCCCGATGCGCTGCTTCGGGAGTTCAACCGGAGAATTGTCCAGGAAGAAGCGTGGGGGAAGGCGGAAGGCTGGATGCTGAAGGGTGATACCTCCTACCAGCATTCCGAAGACGTGTCGGATATCGGCGCAATGCTTGTGCCAAGCGTCGATGCGGGCACGTTGACCTTCGAACTTCATGCCGACGGCGGCAAAGGCATCCCACCTGACGTGGTCAAGCTGTACTACACGAGGCTGGTGGAAACCTTCCTCCGGTGGATGGACGTGCGCTTTGATGAGGTTCGACTGAATTGAGCAGTCACGAAACCTGTCAGGCGGATAGATTTGGAACGGAAAGGAAGAAAGTTGGCCTTGTATGTGAACACCGCCGAACCGAAGAAGGCACTTAGGGCCTTCAACGCGTCGGTCGGCAATATCGATCAACCTCATGACGGCGCAAGATGGCTGCGACCGAAGAACTCGGACTACTTCACGCATGCGGACCCGGAATGGGCCTACAAGTCCTGGGTGCTGCCCAGTGTCCGCCAAGGATCGCTGATGTTCAACATCATCAGACCCGAGGACCGCTATGTTTCAGTGAAAGCCTATGCCGCCTATCACGCCGAGCTTGTCGGGACGCTGATGGATGCGGGACTGGCGGCCCCCCTGGACATAAAGATGTCGTCTCGATGCGCCGACGGCGACCTCAATGCCTGATCTCAAGAGGAGCGTGGACACACCGATGGCCAGTGCAGACAAGTTCCAGCCTATGCACAACATCTTTTGCGATGATGTGGAGAAACAGAAACAATTTTACGCTGCAATCCTGGGTTGGGACGACATTCCCGATGCCTCTTCGCCGATCTACCGGGTTCTGCAAGGCAACGGCTTCCAGCTGGCCTTCAACGGTGTCCCGGCCTATGAGCTTCTGGGCCTGAAGGATCGTGAGAGACGCAGGACACCAACATCCAGCACCGGCACGATGGTGACGTTCGTGGTTGAAGACTGGGCAACGGTAGATGAGATCGCGCACAAGGTGCCCGAGCTTGGCGGGTCGATCGTCAAGGGGCCGTTTGCAACCTATTACGGGCAATGGCAGTTGGTCTTCAACGATCCGGAGTTCAACATCGCGCGCATCACAGCCATGACCATTCCCGAGGGTGCCGAAATTCCAGTTGTCAACTTCGA
>NZ_JAPIVJ010000056.1:0-3641 GCF_054182245.1 Komagataeibacter sp. NFXK3 | reverse complement strand
GTTGCCGTCGCCTCACGAAGGATGTCGAGGCAACAATCTCGTCATCCCACGCGTGGTTGATGATTGCCCATATCCGCAGAGTTCTGCGAAAAATCAATCAAACCGCTTTCTGATTCAGGCTCTAAGAGAAAGATATCAAGTAAATCCCAGAAACCAACAAAAACTTATTATTACATAGATAGCTCAAGTTCTAATTTAGAAATTATAATTTCGCCCGAGGGCTGGTGTTGTTGGAGGTATACTTCTCCTTGTTTATCAAGCTCCAAAACCGTCGAAAAATGTATGGCCCACGTCATCTTGCGTTGCATCAGGTTCGGAGGACTTCCTCCGGCAGAAATTTCCTTAATGCAGTCGACAAGCTTCCAAACATTTCTCCCACTTTTCTGCCCCTTAGCTTGCCACCATGTTACGGCATCCTTAACCGAGAAAGGGGATACAAAAGAGGGTAGGAAGATACTCTCTGGAGGCCGCAGCCTTGCCCTCCGACGAGATGCTGACAAAAGCGCGTCCAGCAGGTCCCGGGTGAGGATTAAAGACGCTGTCTCAGCAGCAGAAGGCGAGGGGGGCAGTTTCCCGCGTCCAAAAACATTTTCGCCCAGCACCGGCCGAGTTTCAAAGCACTCCACGGCTTGCAAAAGCGTGTTCTTTCGAAGCAGGGCACATTGGATCTGCTCGGCTGCTGAGTGGGCGGCAAGGTGCTCTTCAGTATCTTCCCGAAGCAGAAGAGCCGAGCGCATTTGAAGAAGGGTCGCTGCCAGAACAAGATCGTTCGCAGTCTGTTCGAGGGGACGGTTTTTAAGCCCCTCTTCCACGCAGATCAAAAACTGTTCGATCAGTTCTCTCAGCGGAAGCGTCCGAAGATCTATCGCACGACCACGGACGGCCTGCAGCAGCGCCTCCAGCGGGCCCTGCCAGGCTCCAACTTCCAAAAGCAGTCCCTTAGACATCGTAAAGCGGGCGTATGGAAAAGCTGAGGTCGGACCACTGGGTCGCAATGGTTTGAAGAGCCGCCCAGGGCGTCCAGTCCGCCGACCAGAAAGAAACACTCCAGCGGTTGGTGCTCTTTTTCGGATGCCCGTCCATGACGTCGACCTGCTGCAGTGGCCGGGAGGTTCCCCAGTGCTCCCACAGCCACGCTTGTGTCATGGAGGAAGCAGGGCCGAGGGAGAGAAGATCCAGAGGGATGGGACAAAGGGCATTAAGGTCAAACGGAACTGAGCCCGATCCTGCCTCCCGTTCGAGAAGGAACGTCTGGCTCTGGACAATCTGGCCGATCAAAGCGGCTGTCCGGGCGTCTCCAATGGGAAAGATCCGGCTCAGATCTTCGCAGTTGGTGATATCCGGCCCCCACGATAGACGGCCAGTCCCCGCTGCTGTCGCCCGGAACTGGGCCAGCACGGCTTCTGACCCCGTGACGGTCAAGACATGTGCTAGCCAGTCCGGTTGAGGATTGAATAGCGGACGACAAAGAGGGGTCTTCGGCTCTAACAGCTCTGACCCGTCGATTGAAAATGCCGTGCCGCTTGCCGGTGGCCTTGGGGTGTGGCGGGTGAGCGCTGGACGGGTGGGAAGACGAAAGCCGCCCCCCCGTTCATCGTCGTCACTGGGGCCCGGTTCGAGATACCCGTGGGCAACGGGTCGCGCTTCCAGTTCCAGACGATAGTCTTCCAGACGCGCGACTGTCGCATCAAGGTCCGCGATGATTTCAGCCGTTGTCTGTGGCACGGGCTACAGGTCCAGAAGATGGGCGGGAGAGTCCAGGTCCAGACGGGCCCGACGGACATAGCGGCGCATGCTGCGCAGGTCCCGGTGGCGGGTGTGTGCCATGATCTGCTCGTCCCGGGCATTGGCCCGGAAGGCCTCGGTGACAAAGCCCGCACGCAGCCCATGCGGGCTGAGGCGTTCTCCGGAAGGCACCTTAAGCCCGGCCACCCTGGCACGGCGCAGCAGGATCTGCCGGACGGCATCCGGATGCAGGGCATCGCGTCCCACCTGCTCCCAGCGATTAATAGACCGGAAGAGGGGACCGTCCATAATCTCGGCCTTCTTCAGCCAGCGCTCCAGGGCCAGGACAGGGCAGGTTTCGCGATGCTTGCCGCGCGGCAGAAAAATGTCTTCGCCCCGGTGTTCGGGGTCTGTCTTGCTGTGGGCGATATGGAGCTTCACGCCGGTTCCCACGATCCGGACGGTCTCTGTCGTTAAAGCAACCAGCTCTGAACGGCGCAGCGCCCCGGCAAAGCCGATCAGCAGAAGGGCCCGATCGCGCAGATCTGCCAGCGCTTCGACGGTTTTGCTATGCTCGGGGGCGACGAGCTTACGGAGTTCCTGGGAGGTGAGGGCAGCGGCCTGCTTCTGCGGCGCGCCATACACACGTCCTGCTGCGCGAAGGGTGGTGCGGATGGCCGCATGGCCGGAGCTCCACTCCAGCCCCCGCATGCGATGCTGATAGCCGATGGCAGCCAGGCGACGGTTGAGAGCCGAGCGGCTGAAACGGGGTGCCAGACTGTGCAGCCAGGCCGCGACGATGGGAGGAGCGGCCGGAAGAGGGGACGTTCCGTGTTCGTCGCACCAGTGACAGAAGGCCTGCCAGTCATGGGTATACGCTCGCAGGGTTTCAGGTGCATAGGCCGCGGTCCGGGCACTGTCTTTTGCTGCGTCCAAGGCACTCTGCAGAGCAGGGGAGGGCGCTTCGGAGAGACGCTCTGCGGGATCTGTCGGGACTGTCATGTCGGTGATCTTCCCTCTGAAATATCCAATGAGTCTGCCGTAGGACACTAATTAAGGCAACCTTGATTTAACACGCGGTAAGAGAACATTACCACGTGTCATAAAAATAAAAAATAGTCTCAAAATTTCCTCAGAACGAACCCTAAAGGGCCTAAATCGGACCTCTCAGGCCTTCCAGCAGCGGATCCAGCTCCGCTAGAGATTTCAGGCCGTAGGTCACGAGAAAGGTTTCGGTCGTGGCCCAGAGCTGAGGCTGACCCGGCACCGGCTTACGACCGACGCTGCGAATGAGGCCTTTTTCGTGCAGCAGGGTCAGAGTCTTCTGGGGCAGGGCGGCATCCCGGAAGCTTTCGATTTCGGGTCGGGTGACCGGCTGACGCGCGGCAATCAGCAGCAGAACTTCTAACACCGCGCGGGGTAAGCGCTCTGGTGGTTTCTCCAGCACCTCTGTCAGGGCCTCTGCGAGATCGGGAGCGGTACGGAACATCCAGCCGTCTCCGACTGCGACCAACTCAAATCCCAGCCCCTCGGTGCGCCTGGCCACCTCGCTCAGGATCTGGGCAATCTCTACGTCCTCTCCCAGAGCCCGCGCCAGCATCGTTCGCGATACTGGACCACTGCTTTGGAAGAGCAGGGCTTCGGCCAAACGGACGGGATCGGGGAAGGGAGACGTCATGACCAGAAGCATATGGTCGTTTCGGGGGCGGCGGCCAGAGCCGGGGACATATCGTTGACGGATCTGCTCCAGAATTTCGGAGAACAGGGCTCACCAGAGGTCTCTGTCAGGTGGAGGGTTCTAAAAACTCCATGGTTTTGAGTGCGTATCTGTGATTCCATACCTCCTGTGGTGATTGGGTGGATGAATGAATAATGAAACAGCCTGGTTTCTTTGATGTTGAAGAGCGGCTTGCTCG
>NZ_JAPIVJ010000055.1:0-3794 GCF_054182245.1 Komagataeibacter sp. NFXK3 | reverse complement strand
CAGGTCGTCCCTTTGATACTGCGCTCGGGTGATTTCAGTCCAGGCCATCTTGATCTCATCAGGTTATCGCAAACCCATGAATCATAACCCGCTGAAATCACTCAACTCATTTTCGGTCAGACACTGATAGAAGCTGTGAACGCGTTGTGTCGGGCACTGACAGTCCGGACACAGTACACTCCGCTTGCGCAGACCGACTTCGATCTCCACTCTGTTGTCCAGTGCAACAACACGACGAACGACGAGGGAACGGGGAAGATCCGGGATCCGAAGGCGTGACACTGGGGAATATCCATGAAAGTGGGCGACTTTCAGGATTTCCCAGTTCCAGAAGCACAGTACAAGATACCCATCACGAAAAGTGCGGAAGAACCCATTTCGTATGAAACATGACCCGTATTCCGCAGGTACGTCATCCGCATGGAAGGTGATTATTCATACCGTGGCGCGCAGGATACCGTGCCGCGCGGCACCGGAGGCTACCTGCTGCCGTCCTATTTCCTGATGAACGGCAGCGTGACCTTCCGTCCGGTCAAGGGACCGTGGTCGGTCACGGCCTACGCCACGAATATCCTCAACCGTGACTACATCGTCAGCCGGACGCTTGCGACAACGGTCAACATGGGTATTTCCGGCCAGCCCCGGTTTGTCGGTGGCCGCTTCGCCTACAACTTCTGATCATCGCGCAATGACCTGAAAGCCGCCTGCGGTTCTCACCTTGATCAGGGGACCGCAGGCCGGAAAAATGGGATGAAGCCAATGCAAGATATCCAGACACGACTGTATCACCGCCTGAACTGGCGCATCATGTCCTGGATTATCGTGATCTATCTGATGGACAGCATAGATCGCACCAATCTGGGTTTCGCGCGGGCCCATATTTCGCAGGATGTCGGGCTGACGGCAGCACAGTTCGGTTTTGCCGCTGGTGTCTTCTTTATCGGTCTGGTCCTGTTTGAAATACCGGTCAGCCTGCTGGCATCGAAAGTCGGGGCGCCGAAAACATTCGCCCGCATCATGGTCCTGTGGGGGGTGACATCGGCTGCGACCGGTTTCATCCATGACCGGCAGAGCTTCTATATCCTGCGTTTCCTGCTTGGCGTGTTCGAGGCCGGTTTCGCACCCACCTGCACCTATTACCTGGCGCGCTGGTATCCGGCTGAACGGATGTCGGGCGTCATTTTCTGGCACCAGCTTTCGCTACCACTCGCCGGGATCATGATCGGTCCGGTATCGGGGTGGCTGCTGACGCATTTTGATCAGGTGGGCGGCCTTGCGGGCTGGCGGTGGATGTTCGTTATGGAAGGGCTGCCGTCCGTTCTGCTTGGTTTCATCATTGTATTTGTCCTGCCTTCCACGCCACAGGAAGCAAAATGGCTTTCATCACAGGAACGCACGGTAATCGAGGGGTGGAGCGTGCGTAAGAACGTGCGTCACGGCACGTTTTCCGCCGTTGTGCGCGATCCGGCGATCTATATGCTGTCGCTGGGCTTTTTCGCGCTGATGGCCGGAATGTACATGCTGAATTTCTGGATGCCCTCCCTTATACCAACCATTGTTTGGTCTGACTCACGGGGTACCCATCGGGTTAAAAATGTGATTCACAGGATGCAGACCATTCTCTGAAGGAGGCATTCTGGATGGGCAGCCCTCTATCCCTGCGTGACGATCATGATAGTTCGGAGTTGCGACGCCTTGCGCGCAGAAGCCGGCATGCGGGTCAGTCGCGTCGCCTGCTGGCGCTTGCGGCGATTTATGATGGCGCCTCACGCGGCGAGGCGGCCCTGCTTGCCGGGACAGACCGTCAGAGTATCCGTGACTGGGTGGTGCGTTTCAATGCGGATGGTCTGGATGGCCTTGTGGATCGTCATGGCGGGGGACAAAAAGCCCGCCTGACACAGGAGATGCTGTCTGCCTTGAAAACCCGGCTCGAAGAAGGACCCATCCCTGCGGTGCATGGTGTTGTCCGCTGGAGACTGTGTGATCTCTGCGGGTGGCTGCATGAGACCTATGGCGTCAGCCTGTCGGAAACGCGTCTGGGTCAGATCATACGCCGCGAGGGGTTCCGTCTGCTGACAGCCCGGCCACGGCACTATCGCCAGGATACAGAAGCCCAGGACATTTTTAAAAAGAGTTCCCCGGTGTCATGGCGGCAATCAGGTCCAGACATCCCGGAAAAGATATCGAAATCTGGTGGTCTGACGAGGCGCGGATCGGCCAGAAAACGAAGCTGACCCGACGGTGGGCGAAACGGGGCACCCGGCCCCGGGCCGTTGCTGACCTGCGCACCAGATCCGCGTGGATTTTCGGGGCCATCTGCCCTGAAAAGGGAGCGGCCGCAGGCCTCGTGCTCCCTGTCTGCAACCTGCACGGTATGCAGCTCCATCTCGCGGAGATTTCACGCACGGTCGCGCAGGGCGCTCACGCCGTCCTCATTGTGGATCAGGCGGCATGGCATACCAGTCAGAAGCTGGATGTTCCCTACAATATCACCTTTGATCTGCAGCTATGCAAACGGGATTTTTTCCTCACGCTGGATCGAGCGGGCGACATATCGCGACATCGGGATACGCTTCGTGGCGGCAAACCTGCATCCGGATCACGACACGGTTGCCGCTTTCCGCCGGACAAACCGGGTAGCCATTGAAGCTGCTTGTGGCGCGCGAGACGGGCCTGTTACGCTTGGGCGAGGTGTTGAGCGACGGCACGAATATCGATGCCGACGCCTCGAAATACCGTTCGGTGCGCTATGACCGGATCAAGGCACTGTGCGAACATCTGGCAGTGGATATCGCGGAACTGATGGAACAGGTGGAGCGTACTGACATCATGGACACGGATCCGCAGGCCCTGCCAAAAGAACGCGCCCGACTGGAAGCTGATGTCAGGGAGCAGGCTGAAACGGCACGTCCGGCATACGAAAAGAAGAAAGCCGCCTATGATGCGAAAACAGGATGTCGCGGCCGGGCGCCAAAACCGCCTGATGAGAAATTACCACCCGAGAGGCAGGTCAGCGGCAGATCAGCCTGACTGATCCCGACAGCCGTCTCATGCGGCGCTCGGACACAATACCCAGGCCGAACTCTGCGCCGAAGCCAGCTGATCGTGACAGTCGGCGTTGTCGCCACGTCAGCGAACGCGCCATCCTTTGCCGACACGGTACTGTCGATGGATGAACCGCCCCGGGTTTACCGGAGAGTAAAACTCTCGAAGACTGAGCCCTATGGTAGATAAGACGAAAACATCGCGTTATTCGCCTGCGTTTCATGAGCGTGCTCTGCGCCTTCTGGACGAGCATCGATCGGATTACCCGAGCATTTCGGCGGCCTGTCGCGAGATTAGTGACAAGCTTGGTTGTTCGGGCGACAACCTGCACGACTGGTGGAAACAGGCCCGGCGGAACGCGGGGACGCAACCGGGACCGACCACGGCCGAGACGGCACGGATCAGGGCGTTGAAGTGTGAGGTCCGTGAACTGCGTCAGGCCAATGAGATCCTCAAGAAGGCTTCGGCTTATTTTGTACGGGCGGAGTTCGACCGCCCGTTTCGCAAATGATTGGGTTTATTGAAGTCTACCGTGCCGATTACCGGGTCGAGCCAATCTGTCGTGTTTTGCCGATTGCCCCCTCCACGCTCGATCATCAGTCGGTCATAACGAGAGATCCGGCTAGTGTCCTGATCGAGAAGTTTATATGATTATCCTGATGGCAGGGGTAATCGAATGGGACGTGTAGCGGTTGCGATTGAACTGACGGCATTGGAGCGTCAGGAACTGGAATCTCTGGCAAGGGCGC
>NZ_JAPIVJ010000054.1:0-4094 GCF_054182245.1 Komagataeibacter sp. NFXK3 | reverse complement strand
TGTTTCATGCAGGTGGCAGAGGCGCTGCGATCAGCGATATCAATGCGCGCAATGGCAGTGAACCGGGCGTCAGTTTCTACACCCACATCTCCGATCAGTATGATCCGTTTTCGACCCGGGTGATTGCGGCGACGGCCGGTGAAGCGCCCTATGTTCTGGATGGACTGCTTTATCATGCTAACGGACTTTCCATTGAAGAGCATTATACAGATACGGGTGGGGCATCGGATCATGTTTTCGGGCTGATGCCATTCTTTGGTTATCGATTTGCGCCCAGGATACGGGATCTGAAAGAGCGGAAACTTCACCTGTTTCCAGATCAAAGCCCCGGTGATCTCCTGAGTGGAATGGCCGGTGACCCGATCAATACCGATCATGTTGCGGCCCACTGGGACGACCTGCTGCGTCTGGTCACATCCATTCGCAGTGGAACCGTGACGGCCTCGGCCATGCTGCGGAAGCTCGGCTCTTATCCCCGTCAGAATGGTCTGGCTGTGGCTTTGCGCGAAGTCGGCCGGATCGAGCGGTCAATTTTTATGCTCGACTGGATACAGGATTTGGATTTGCGCAGACGAACCCAGGCTGGACTCAATAAGGGAGAAGCCCGGAATGCTTTGGCCCGGGCGCTCTTCTTCAACCAGCTTGGTGAACTGCGGGATCGGCGTTTTGAAAATCAGGCTTATCGAGCGTCAGGTTTAAACCTGCTGGTGGCAGCGGTTATCCTATGGAATACGCGCTATCTTCAGTCTGCCATCGCAACGCTCGGCATTTCCGATGACCTGGCGCGGCATATTGCACCCCTCGGCTGGGAGCATATCTCTCTGACAGGGGACTATCGCTGGAATGTCGATGAGCAGCCCGAAGCGGGCGCGTTACGTCCGCTTCGGGTGCCTGCATCCCTGCTTGTCGCTTGAACCCCAATGCTGGCGGTTCTGTAGGTGTTCACCCTAAGCGTACGTAAAATACACTTTCGTGTCGTGACCCCTTACTGGAGCCGAAGTCGCCAGTGCCTCTGGCGGAAAGGGGCCACGAGCGGGCTGATCCAGCATGTCATCGAAATGCGGATCGACGACGATCAGGACGCGGTCTGGTTGCGCGTGCGCACTGCGGGCACAGGAGCGAACTGCCATGTGGGTTATCGAAGCTGTTTTTACCGGCGTGTCGATCTCCCTGCTGATGAAGTCATTTCGGCGTCAGCGGCTGAACTCGTCTTTTGCGAAACGCACAAGACCTTCGATCCGGTCGCCGTCTATGGCGATGTCCCGAACCCGACGCAGCTCTAGAGGAGAAACACCTATGGACAACAGGCTTCCCGTCACCGTGCTGTCCGGCTTTCTGGGCGCGGGCAAGACGACCCTGCTCAATCATGTTCTGAATAACCGTCAGGGTTATAAGGTCGCGGTGATCGTAAATGATATGAGCGAGGTCAATATCGACGCCAATCTGGTGCGCGAGGGCGGCAGCAATCTGTCGCGCACCGATGAGAAGCTGGTCGAAATGACGAATGGCTGCATCTGCTGCACCCTGCGCGATGATCTGTTGCAGGAAGTCCGACGGCTCGCAGAGGAGCGGAAGTTCGACTATCTGCTCATTGAATCCACGGGCATCGCGGAGCCATTGCCTGTCGCTGCGACGTTCGAATTCCGTGACGAGAATGATGTCAGCCTGAGCGATATCGCACGGCTGGATACGATGGTGACGGTCGTGGATGCGGTCAATCTCCTGCGCGACTATTCATCCAGCGATTTTCTGAAGGATCGGGGCGAAACAGCCGGGGAGGACGACGAGCGTGCCTTGGTCGATCTGCTCGTCCAGCAGATCGAGTTTGCTGATGTCGTGGTGACCAACAAAGTCTCCACCGCTACACCGGATCAGGTTGATGCGGCGAGGCAGATCATTCGTGCGCTGAATTCAGACGCCGACATCATTGAGACCGATATGGGACGGGTTCCTGTTGAACGGATCCTGAATACCGGTCGCTTCGATTACGACAAGGCGCACCAGCATCCGTTGTGGTTCAAGGAACTTTACGGGTTTGCCAATCATGTTCCTGAAACGGACGAATATGGCATTCGCAATTTCGTCTACCGGGCGCGGCGTCCGTTCGAGCCCGCGAAATTCCAGGCCTTTCTTGACCGGAACTGGCCGGGTGTCGTGCGCGCCAAAGGTCATTTCTGGCTGGCCACGCGCCCGGATTGGGTAGGAGAAATGAGTCAGGCCGGAGCCCTTGTGCGGAGCGAAGCAATGGGGTTGTGGTGGGCCGCGATTCCGAAAAACCAATGGCCGGACAGAGATCAGTGGCGGGATTTCGTTCTGGGGAACTGGGATCCCGTCTATGGCGACCGGCGGCAGGAAATCGTCTTCATCGGCACGGCGGAGATGGATGAAGCAGGACTGCGCCGGGACCTTGATGCCTGTCTTGTGCCGGATCTCGGAGATACCCCTTTCGAGCCGTCACGCTACGCACGCCTCCCCGATCCTTTTCCGGTCTGGCGTCGCCAGTCGGAAAGTCTTGAGCCGGCCTGAACGAGCAATCACACGTCATTACTGAGGAACATTTCCATGAAAACCCGAGCTGCCATTGCGTGGGAACCCAACATGCCGCTTGAGATCGATCTGGTTGATCTCGAAGGTCCGAAAGACGGCGAGGTTCTGGTTCGTATCGTGACCACGAGCCTGTGTCATACAGATATGTTCACCCTGTCAGGGCATGATCCGGAAGGACGCTTTCCGTGCATTCTTGGCCATGAGGGCGTGGGGATCGTCGAGGATGTGGGCAAAGGCGTCACCTCTGTTGCTCCGGGTGATCATGTCATTCCGCTCTATATTCCCGAAGACCCGAACTGCCCGATGATCCGCTCGGGCAAGACCAATCTCTGCTCGACCATCCGCGAGACACAGGCGCTTGGGCTGATGCCCGACGGCACGAGCCGTTTTTCTTACAAGGGTCGCCAGATCTTTCATTACATGGGCACCAGCACGTTCAGCGAATACACCGTGTTGCCCGAAATTGCCGTGGCGAAGATCACCAAAGATGCGCCGCTTGCCAAAGCCAGCGTCATGGGGTGCGCCGTCCCGACAGGCATGGGCGCCGTGCGGAACGCCGCGAAGGTGGAAGCAGGCTCGACCGTGGCTGTCTTTGGTCTCGGCGCGATTGGCATGGCCGTCATTCAGGGGGCTGTCATGGCCGGTGCCGCAAGGATCATCGGCATCGACACCAATCCGGCGAAGTTTCTGCTGGCCCGAAATCTGGGGGCGACCGATCTCGTCAATCCGACCGATCATACCGATCCGATCCAGAAAGTGATCGTCGAGATGACGGGCGGCGGAGTGGATTATTCTTTTGAGGCGATCGGTCGCGTTGATGTTATGCGCGCGGCTCTTGAGTGTTGCCATAAAGGCTGGGGCGAATGCACGGTCATCGGTGTTGCCGGGGCTGGCGAGGAGATCTCGACGCGGCCTTTCCAGTTGATCACGGGGCGGGTCTGGCGGGGCACGGCCTTTGGGGGGGTTAAAGGGCGTTCGCAGCTACCCGGCATGGTCGATGAATGGCTGGCTGGCAAGTTCAGCGTCGATCCCTACATCACCCACAACATGACGCATGACCGGATCAATACGGCATTTGATCTTCTGCATCGGGGAGAGGCCATTCGCTCTGTCATGCATTATCAGCCGGGAGAAACCCTGTCGAATGACCTGCCTGGCAAAATTCTGACCGATCTTTAAGGAGATGAAATGTGGCTATGCTGAGACCAAATCCGCGCGGTGATTTCCCCGTAGTTTCTGAAAGCGCCTTTGTCGACCCGACCGCGATCCTGTGCGGTCATGTGATCGTCGAAGGCGATGTCTTCATCGGCCCCTATGCCGTTATTCGTGCTGATGAATCCGATGAAAATGGCCATGTCGAGCCCATCCGGATCGGGAGTGGATCGAACATTCAGGATGGTGTTGTCATCCACTCGAAAGATGGAGGGTTCTAAAAACTCCATGGTTTTGAGTGCGTATCTGTGATTCCATACCTCCTGTGGTGATTGGGTGGATGAATGAATAATGAAACAGCCTGGTTTCTTTGATGTTGAAGAGCGGCTTGCTCG
>NZ_JAPIVJ010000053.1:0-4167 GCF_054182245.1 Komagataeibacter sp. NFXK3 | reverse complement strand
GCACCGCGAACCCTCGACGCTCTTCAAAATACCGTCTGTGGAGCAATTGACGATATCTCTCATCGCCAGGCCGCAGCGTGCTTCACCGCCGCTGGATATGAACCAGACTGATCGGATTATGCTCTAGCGGGCGGTTTTCTGTTTCTTTGCCAATTTTTTGTTCTCCCACGCAGGGCTATTGCGGTTCCTGCGCGTGACGAACATGAGAGCCGCAAAGAGTCGGACGATGAATGCCTGCTGGCTATTGCAGCCCAGTTCAGGACAGACGTCATGTCAGGTCATACGGTACGTGCACGCGTCGTGCGCAGTGCTGACGCGCATTATGCGGCGCTCGCCATTTGCTTATTTGTCGCCGCGGGAATAACGACGCCCGCCCTGTCGAAGGAGCAGGAGAATCTTCCTCGCAAGGCCATACCCCCTTCCGATGGTCATGTATCCCTCAGTTCCTCGGGCAGCCCAACGGAGCATGTTGCAGTCGTGGGGCATCGGAGTGCACCAGATATTCGTCGATTTGCCCTACCGCAGACGACAGCAGGCATCGACCGGCAGCAGATCGAGGCCACGACCAACATCGTGGATACCGAGGATGCGCTCAAATACATGCCCAGCCTCGTTGTCCGTAAACGCAATAACGGCGATACACAGGCCACGCTGGAGACACGGACATGGGGTGTGAACTCCAGCGCGCGCAGCCTGGTTTATGTCGATGACGCGTCGATTTCTGCCCTCATCTCCAACAACAACACAAATGGTGCTCCCCGCTGGGGCATGGTCACTCCCGAGCAGATTGAGCGGGTCGACATGCTCTACGGTCCCTTTGCCGCCGCGTACCCCGGCAATTCGATGGGGGGTGTCGTGCTGATTACAACCCGCATGCCGGATCGCTTTACGGCGACGCTCAAGCAGACCGGAAGTGTGCAGACTTATGGCGGTTATAGAACCAAGGGCAATTATGGATCGTCAAACAGCGCAGTCACAATCGGCGATCGATCGGGACATTTTTCATGGCTGTTTAGCGCCAACCGGGAGGAAAGCCTCAGTGAGCCGCTTTTTTACGTCACAAACACGTCGATGCCTGCCGGTACCGCAGGTGGTATTCCGTCCCTGAGCAAAACAGGATCTGTCGCCAACGTCATGGGCGCTGGCGGCCTCCAACATAGCACGATGGACAACCTGACGCTGCGGATACGCTATGATTTTATGGACTGGCTACATTTCAACTACATGATCGGATTCTGGGACAGCCAGACCCGGGCGCATGCGCAGTCCTATCTGTCAACCGCATCTGGGGCTACGACATTTGGCGGTGTGTCCGGCTTTGCCAATGATACCTACACCTATAATGAACAGCATCTGATGAACACCATAGCGCTCAAGACCAGTACGAAAGGGCATTGGGACGCCGAGGCCATTTTTACTGATTATGATTATCTGCAGGATAGCCAGCGCAATCCGGCAGGCGTGCTGGGTGGCACGAATTTTACCCGCGATGGCTACATTGCCAACATGAGCGGTTCAGGCTGGACGAACGCGGATATCAAGGGCATCTGGCGGCCCACTGGTCCAGGCGGGGCGCATGAGCTCAGTTTCGGTGCGCATCGTGACCAGTATGACCTGCGGAACCCGACCTACAACACCGATAATTGGGCGTCTTCAGCGCCCACTGGCAATGGCACGCTCTATGCCAACGGGCGGGGACGGACAACGACCTACGCCCTGTGGGCACAGGAAGTCTGGAAGTTCGCGCCGGGTCTTACCCTGACGGCTGGTGGAAGGCTTGAGTTCTGGCGGGCCTCTGACGGGTTTAATCTGGCGGGAAAGATGGCGGCCAGCCAGCCGTCGGAACATTCGACCAATTTTTCGCCCAAGGCAACGCTCGACTGGCAGATCAATCCCCGATGGGAGGTCAAGCTGTCATTCGGGGAGGCATGGCGCTATCCGACCGTGGCGGAACTTTACCAGATTGTCGCAACCGGGGGGACCTATGCGGTTCCCAATGCCAATCTCCGCCCCGAACAGGTTTTCTCTGGTGAGGCGATGATTGAACGTCGCACGCACAATGGCAGCCTACGTCTGTCGCTATTTCAGGAAAACACCCATAACGCCCTTATTTCGCAAAGCACGCTGATCAATAACATTTATACAACGGCAGTCCAGAACGTGGGCGAGGTACGTAACCGCGGAGTGGAGTTTGTGGCAGAACGGAAAAATGCGTTGTTCCGGGGCCTCGATCTAACCAATAGCGTGACCTATGTGGACTCCCGCGTACTTGCTGACCCAGGTTTTCAAAGTGCTACAGGCACTACGGCGGCTGGAAAACATGTGCCCTATGTCCCGGCCTGGCGGGACACATTCCAGGCGACCTGGCACGCCACGCCACGCCTCGACCTATCAGCAGCCCTTCGCTATCAGGGCAGGATGTACTCCACCCTCGATAATACGGATCATGTCGGTCACGTATTTGGTGCTTTTGACAAGTTTCTTGTCGTGGATATCCATGCGCACTGGCGTATGAAAGGTCCTGTGACCTTTGATGCCGGCATCGATAATATCAACAACGCCCGGTATTACGAATATCACCCATTCCCCATGCGTAGCTATGTGGCGTCTTTAAAGGCCAGCTTCTAGCACTACAGTTGTGTTTTGATGTGAGATATGATTCCGTGTGTTGGTATGGAACGGAACAGGATGACAGGTGGCGCGTCTGTTGAGGAGACGCTGTCGCTGACGGTTGAGGGATTACGGGCGGTCAAGGAAAAAATACGCCCCTGTTTGGTCAGGATCGGGTTGCGGTCTCAGCGGAGCATTATCTGGAAACGCTCCTGGGCAATCTGCCGCGCAAGACGGGCTGGCAACGTGCGGAAGCCGCAGGCGACGAAGGCCCCTGGCGTCAGCAGGCTTTGCTGGGCCGGACGCAGTGGGACGCTGACGGTCTGCGCGACATTGTCCGCGATCATGTTCAGAGTACCCTGGATGATGAAGACGCGGTTCTTGTGATCGATGAGACCGGTTTTCTCAAGAAAGGCAAGGCGTCCTGTGGTGTAGGGCGCCAGTACACGGGTTCGGCTGGCAAGATCACGAACTGTCAGGTTGGTGTGTTTGCAGCCTATGTTTCTTCACGGGGTCATGCTTTCGTGGATCGCGCCCTGTATCTTCCCAAAGCCTGGACATCAGATCCGGTACGGCTGTCTGCGGCCTCTGTTCCTGCGGACGTAACGTTTGCAACCAAACCTTCTCTGGCCCGACAGATGATCGAACGCGGCCTGCAGGCCGGCCTTCCCTTCGAATGGGTCGCTGCTGACAGTGTCTATGGCGTAGGGGAAATCGAAATGAGCCTGCGTCATGCCGCAAAAGGGTATGTTCTGGGGGTGGCAGGCAGTCACTGGTTCAACTCCTGGGGCTTGGGAGAGAGACCGGTTGCGGGAGAAGCCCGTGATATCGCCCGGGACGCTCCAGAAGAAGACTGGGTCTCCCTGTCAGCCGGACACGGGACGAAAGGCGATCGTCAGTATGACTGGCTGTGGTGTCCGCTCGCCGAACTCGAGGGGGCAGACTATACCCCGGCCGACAACAGAACCTGGATCCGGGGTCTCCTTGTGCGCCGGAACCCAGCCGACGGGGACCTTGCATACTTCACTGTCTGGTGCCCCTCAGGAACGACGCCTGAAAAGCTGGTTCAGGTCGAAGGCACGCGATGGCGGATTGAAGAGGGGTTCAGAACGGCCAAAAACGAATTCGGCCTCGATCACAATGAAACCCGCTCCTGGCACGGCTGGCATCGTCACGTATCCCTTGTCATGTTGGCCTATGCCCTGATGGCCGGGGTCAGGGCACAGGCAAACGACAGGTCTCCCAAAAAAAGACCAGCGAACCCGCACCAGGTCTGATCCGGTGGTCCATTCAGGAAATCCGGCGTCTTATCGTCAGGCTGACCCAGCGCCAGATCTCCCTCAACCATATCCTGCACTGGTCACGATTCAGACGAATACATCAGGCAAAAGCCTATGCTTCTCACATCAAAACACAACTGTAGTGCTAGCTGTCAGGTTGTGAAACGTCATTGGCGTAATCAAGGATTTCATCGACCTGTTTCATGATGTCACGATCAGCCGGTTTGATGTGATCAGGATTACGGAACGCGGGATGTTTTTCAAGCCACGACGTGAT
>NZ_JAPIVJ010000052.1:0-4197 GCF_054182245.1 Komagataeibacter sp. NFXK3 | reverse complement strand
CTGATTTACCTGACGGGCCCAAACTTCCCGCAAACGCTCAATCTCCCCCGAGGCCGTGCTGGCAACGTCCAGAACCCGCGTCTTAGCTCCCAGACCATCCGCTCCGGCCGTTCGGGTCGTGGTCAGAATGTGCGCGTGATGGTTCCGGTTGTCTCCTTCCCGGCCGGGTTCATGGATCGCCACATCGGCCACCACCCCGTACCGCTCCACCAGCTCGGCCGCGAAATCCCGAGCCAATTCCTTCCGTGCGCCCGCATCCAGTTCGGCCGGTAACGCCAGCTCGTATTCCCGGCCGGTCTTGGCATCTTTCCGCTTCTCTGCCGCCTCGGCTGCGTTCCACAGGGCGTTCCGGTCCTGCGCCCAGTCCGCGCCATCCGGGGCCACGATGAACGCATCCTCTACCCCCTGCTTACGGGTGTAGTCGTGCGTCAGGCCCTGCCGCTCGTCCGTCAGTTCCTGACCGGCACGATAGGCCGCCGCAGCCACAACGCTGCGACCTGCCGAACGCGATATGGATTTGACGGACAGGTGGTAGATCGCCACGTCTCGCTCCGTTCAGGAAGGGTTCAGGGAAGGAACGTCCCCGACGCACGCATTGGAACAATGCTAAAGTGCGCCCTTTACTCCTTCGTCGCAAGGGTTGTTTCGACTCCCGTCGAGAGGCAAGAATGTCTTGGAAACAGGGCAGACGGAAAGAGGAAATGCTGTGCCGGAACTGACGCCCATCGAACGGGCCAGACAACAGGTCGAGCAGGCCAAGGCCCGGTATCAGGCTTTGCTCGCCAGACAGACCGCTGAGGAACGCAAGAAGGACACCCGCCGCAAGGTCATTCTCGGGGGGCTGCTGATCGATGCGGCCGGGAAGGATGAACGCTTCGGACGGGTCATTGACGAACTGATGAAACGCATCACCCGAGACCATGACCACAAGGCGTTCGAGGGCTGGCAGAAGCCGGAACCTGACAAGTCATGACCGACGAACGCGAGCTGAATGACGGACTGGCCGCGTTCGACCAGCTCGGCCGGGAAATGGCGGAGACGAACCGTCTGCTCCGGGCCGTTCGATCCGATCAGGCCACTCGAAACCAGCAGGAACACACCCTGTCGGCCGAAATGCAGGCCGCGCTCAAACAGGCCACAGAAGCTTCACAGGAGGCGCTACAGGCCAGTCAGACGGAAATACGTTCATCTCTACTCTGGACAGGTCTAACAGCCTTCCTGATCGTTCTGGTGGCGTTTGGCGGTGGATATTTCTTCGGTCAGCGGTCCGGGTGGGAAACCGGACATGCGGAAGGATACCAGAAAGCCCGCAATCAGGAGGCTGCCGCGAGCTGGGCGAACACCACGGCCGGACAGCGGGCTTATGGCCTCGATCGACGGGGCAGCCTCGATCTGCTGTCCCTGTGCCAGGGGAACGGCTGGACCACAGAACGCCAGAAAGGTGGCACGGTCTGTTTCCCAAACGCGGACGCCAAGGGGAACATCACGGGCTGGTATCTTCCCTGACCGTCACCGGGATGGGAAAGCCGGCCAGCCCCTCCATCGCTTCCTGAGCCATTTTCTCTCGCCCGATTCTGCTGGCGTTACAGGGTCTGGGCGAGCGCGGAGCGGAAGCGGCGTAGCCCGCCCGCAGGGCGCCGGAACAGGTCTCGAAATGGCAGTTTTCCACCGGAAAAAGGGGGGACAACAGGGGGATTAGATTCTTTTCTTTTTCTTAGGGATCGCCACACCCCGCAGAAATCCAGAAGAAAAGGCTTGTTTTAAGTCCCGGAATCCGGGACTAATTGATCCCGGAATCCGGGACTTAAAAACGGGTTCTCCACAAGGAGCGAAGTATGGCCCAAATTGTGCGCCTCACCACAAGGCAGCAGCGATCCGAACAGGAGGAAGCCGCACAGGCGGCCGAGCAGCTCTCGCTCCTGTCTGAAGAACTGCTGAAGCATCTGCCGGGAGAGGCGCGTTTAGCCCTTTCCAAGATCACACACGCGCTCCAGAAGGCAGCGCGACCAGACACTACCGAAGGGCTTTGGCCGGGAGGTTTCACCATGTTGAGCCGTATGCAGACCGCTGCGATCTGGGACGCCATCCGCGCCCTGCCATCCGATGACCGGCCTCATCAGGTCCGCCATGCCTTCGATCTGGTGCTGCTTAATCTCCGGCAGGACACCGGCGAGGTGCTGCTTAACCGTGACCAGCTCGCCAAGGAAATCGGCTGTGCCCCTAGGCATGTCAGCACCATCATGGGCACGCTGGAAAAAATGGGCGTAATCCGCCGCGAACGCCGCAAAATCGAGGGAATGCAGGGTCGAGGCGTAGCCGTGTATTTCATTAACCCGCATGTGGCATGGAATGGCTCGCTAGATATCCGCAAGGCACAGGCCACGGAAACACGGCCGCCCATGCAACTCGAACTTCTGCATGGAGGTGCGTCATGACTGACCTTTCCGACGAACTGGCTGCCAAAAGAGCTGCGATCCGCAAGGCACGGAGCAGCACGAAACCGGCTGTCCCGGCCGAACAGGTGCTGGCAATTCTGAAAGCTGATCTGGCCCGCGTTCAGGCAGCTATTGACGCCCTGCCGCACGAGGAACGGCGTGCGGGTTGAATGGTCCGATGAAGCCCTGACAGACCGGGCCGCCATCGTTGACTATCTGCTTCCGCGCAATCCTCACGCGGCCAAACGGATTTTGCTCCGGCTGATCGACGCCACTACCGACCTTGCCATGTTTCCCAGCATAGGCAGGGAAGGGGAAGACAACATTCGCGAGTGGGTTGTCGTGCATCCCTATGTCTTACTCTACGAAGTCGATGAAACCGCCAAAGTCGTAAAAGTTCTCCGAATTTGGCATATGTCGCAGGATAGATAATTACAGTTGATATTAAATAATGAAATACACTCTTGATACTCACCACAGAAATTCTTCTGAAGAAGAGCTGATATCTGACGTTATTAACGTCGCAAAAAAGTTAAACAAGGATAAAATAACAATAGATGAATACAACGATCTTGGTAAATTCCACGCAACAACACTAACAAGAAGGTTCGGTTCTTGGTTTCTCGTATTAGAGAAGGCAGGATTAAAGAAGACTAGAAATTTAAATATTACAAATGACGAATTATTTGAAAACATTGTAACGGTTTGGAATACCACAGGTCGCCAACCGAGGTATAATGACATAAAACCATCTATCTCTTTATTTTCAGCCGGGACTTACGAAAAACGCTTCGGTAGTTGGCGAAAAGCTTTAGAGGCTTTTGTAGCATGGGCAAATGATGCTGATGTTGCCAAGTCAGAGCCAAACATCGAAAAAAATATAAGTATAAATAAATCTCCAAGAAATATAAATTGGCGATTACGAGCGCTAGTTCTTATGCGTGATGGCGCTTCCTGCCAAATGTGCGGAGCTACTCCTCAATCTGGCGCTAAATTACACGTTGATCATATAATCCCATGGAGCAAAGGTGGCGAAACAACTTTACAAAACCTTCAATCTCTATGTGAGAAATGCAATATCGGCAAAAGCAATATAATGCCCGAATAAATAACTCTATGTTTTTAAAATCCGATACTTGGCCCCCGATCACGGGACCGCCTAAATGTCGGTTGTTCAATCTCTTTGGCGCGCCGCTTCTGCCGTTCCATCTCGGCGGCTTTCCGGGCTTCCTCAGCCGCCCGTATGTCCTGCTGGCGCTGCATTTCCCGCCTGATCTCAGCCTGACGCGCCAACTCCTTCCGCTGGCGTTCGGCCTCCCTCTCCCGCTCCATCCGCTGCCCGATCTTCCGGGCCAGACCGACCGCCAGCCGCGCCCGCTTCTCAAGGCCGGAGAACAGCTCCTGCGCCTTCTCCACGGCCTTGCGGGCCGTTTCCAGAACCCGGTTCCGCTCGCGGATCTCCGCGTTCTGCTTCCCGAGATCCGTCACCGGCTCCCGGCCAGGGTTCTCGCGGCCCGCCTGACGCTCTAGGGCGGTCGCTGACACACCCATGTGCCGGGTTGGCTCCTGTTCATTCCCCTGGCGTTCGAAGCTCCGGTGATCCACCCGCTGTTCGACCTGGTGCCGTTCCAGCGCCTGATTTACCTGACGGGCCCAAACTTCCCGCAAACGCTCAATCTCCCCCGAGGCCGTGCTGGCAACGTCCAGAACCCGCGTCTTAGCTCCCAGACCATCCGCTCCGGCCGTTCGGGTCGTGGTCAGA
>NZ_JAPIVJ010000051.1:0-4241 GCF_054182245.1 Komagataeibacter sp. NFXK3 | reverse complement strand
GGGACAAAGCCGCAGCTTCTGCGGGCCGCAAGACGCTCAATCTGTCGAAACAGGCTCGTGCCGCCTGATCGTTCCTTTATTGTTCATGCCAAACGTTGTTTAGCGTACCATCCACACGATGGCCTCATATAGGGGGAAAGATACAGGGGGACCTGGCCGTCAGCGGCCATCATCAGCGGAAGCAGCAGGCGGCCAACCCGGCCATTGCCATCGCTGAACGGATGCACGGCCTCGAAATGGGCATGGGCGATGGCCATCCGGGTGATGAGGGACTGGGTCATCTGCTGCATCCCGTCGGCCTGCATGTAGTTCAGCGTGGCCTCCAGACAGGCTGCCACCTGATCGGGAGGGGGCGGGTTATAGGTCGAATAGGCGATATGCCCTGTCCCGCCGATCCAGACCACATCCCGGCGCAGGGTGCCGGGTGTCCCGCGATAGGCCGGGTCATGCTGCATGACCGCCTGATGGAGCGCCAGCACGGTGGGCAGGCGGAAGAGGGTCGGGCCTTCGCTAGAGGCCTGTGGCAGGAACTGTTCCAAGGTCCGCGCATAGTCGTGGACCTGCCGGGTGGCATGGGAAGCGCCCTGGTCGTCCTCATCGACCACCAGCAGCTCATTGAGGGTGCTGTGCGTGCCTTCCAGGGCGGAACTACTGAGGGCTTCCTGACGGCTCAGGACGCGGCTGATCAGGTACGGATCAGGCAGGGTGCGGGCGAGGGCGGCGATTTCACCCAGGGCGGACAGGGCCTGCCCATGGCGGGCGGCGGCATCGCCCAGCACAAGGCCCGCTTCAGGCGGCGACGGGGGCACGACCCCGTAATGCTGGGCATAGGGGGCGGGTAGCCGCTGCAGACAGTCCCGGATCCCGCCGGCCAGATCCTCACGCTTCATCCTGCCCAACCTTTTCCAGAGACCGGATTTTCCTAACATAATTAAGTTTTTTGTTAAAATATTAATCATGTTTGCCAGGAGTGGGCTCTTGCGCAAGGTTCTGCCACGTTGTGCGGGCGGCCGCAGGTGAGGTGGATGAAAAATCCCTTCAGCTTCCGAACCTGTCCGGTAATATGGATTACCGGACAGGCTGTTAACGCCTCATTCATGACACCCGCAGTTACCCAGGCATTTACCTGAAGCAGACATGTCCGCCTTCCAGACACGGATAATTCGCCTGCGGGCTGACATTCTGGACTTCATGCGCGATAGTGTAGTCGCGCGGACACCTCCACCGTTTCAATACGCAGTTGACCATTCAGGAAGGTTCCAAAGCGACAACGTCGGTCTGGTGCCGATGAACCATCACGCCCGACAATACGCTCACGCTAACAAAAAGGATCGCGAGTGTTTCAGGAAAAGTAGGAACCCGATGATCCCACAGGAAACCATACAGCAGAGCGAACAACGTCTCGAATAAAATCATCTGCCCGGCCAGTGTCATGGGGAGCAGGCGACTCATCCGGTTCCAGAAGGCATTACCCACGATCGACGCAAGGATTCCGATGCCGGTTGCAACCGCAATGAAGCGCGCCCAGTCAAGGGCGCTGTGTCCCGCCCATTCATGTATGCCGTGCATGATACCATCGTGATTGCCCGGCACCGTCAGCATGAAGGCCGGTCCAGCCAACAGCAGGGTGAGCACGCCGGTTGCGCCGCCCGTCAACAGACTCCAGTCATGGGAAGATATCTGGTGCAGGCGTTCCAGCCACTGTTGATTTAGAACGGCGAAAATAGTCCATGACACCAGAGCCAGAAGGGCGCAGAACCACCCGGTCACTTGTATGCCTATACCCCCCGGTGCAGCGTGTTCCAGCCTGCCCCAACTGGCACATGTAATACCTGCCAGGCCGAATACCAGCGTCGGAGCCAGCTTTCGCAACGGCACTGCATTCACGCCCCGGCTGCCTATCACGGTCAGCAACCCCGGCAACAATCCGATGATTAGCGACGTCATGGCAATGCCACTCAGCCGGACCGCATAGGATAGCAGGACATAATAGAGGACGTTGCCGAGCAGTCCGAGCCCGATCAATGCCCGCCATTCCCTTCTCCCGATGAGCGGTCCCAGCGTCTTCCAACGGGGTATCAGCATCAGTCCGGAAAAGAGGCCGTAAGCCAGATACCGCCCGGTGGACAGCTGCAGCGGTGTGAAGTCAGCCGCGAGTTCAGGTGCCAGGAAGGCCAATCCCCATAGCGCTCCCGCCGCCATTCCATATGCCAGCCCCATTCCCAACCTGCCAGGCGTCATCCCGCTATTCCTTTCGGTGTTTGTAGGAAGCATCATTCATTGATGGCGAATATGAAAGAGGACCACACAGGAGGCCAGGGTTTACGGCGGCGCTCGGAATCGCTCATTTCTGCTATCCGGAGCAGGGCAAATCAAACGTCCGCTGTCTGTGTGGGAGATAGCGAACAGCCCAAGATCGCCTCTTGTGCCTGCTGGCAAACGGTATGGCCGACTTTCCGTTGTCGGTTTAAGTTTCGACGTTGTTGCGAACTCATTTCGAACAAAAACTGCCTGAAGCGGACAGGCGACTTTATCACAGGTTTAATCCAAACAGGACTGAGCGGTTTCCCCCGCTTGTCGGCTCTATTGGATTGAGAGTGATAACGTCTCAACGAGATGATAATCCCATGATATGATACACTATGATGTTGTACTCCTCTTCATAAGCCGTAAGGCTTATGAAAGGATACACTATGGGCAATAGTGTAACAGGCCGGGCCTGAAACCGGCCGGCCTGTCCCGTGTCAGCGGCGGTTTTCCTGTCCGGGGCGGGGGACATGTGTTACACTTTTCGGGATCATATGCCCAGACCCGCGCCGAAGGCCCCTGTCCGGCCGCCTCGCCAGCTGTCGCTGTTCCCCGAAACGGCGGCGCTGGTGCGCGTGGACCCGGCCGCCAACTGCTGGCGCTTCTACCATCTGTCGCTGCAGCCCGACCTGTTCGGCGGTACCGCCCTGGTGCGGCAGTGGGGACGGATCGGGACGGCTGGGCGGCAGGTCTGCGAACTGCATCATGATGCCGGGCAGGCGCTCGACGCCCTCGCCCGCCAGCTTCGGGCCAAGCGCCGGCGGGGTTACCGCGACAGGACGGCCGGATGAGCGGCCCCTCAAAACCGGGACAGCGGGTGACCCCGGCCGGCGCCCCCGGCGGGATGCAGCTGTTCGACCACGACGGGAGCCGCAAATACCTCACGGTTGCCGAGCGCGCACGGTTCCTGCGCGCGGCCGAGCAGGCGCCGCGCGAGGCCCGCACGCTGTGCATGACCTTGGCCTGGTCGGGCTGCCGCCTGTCCGAGGCCCTCGCCCTGACGGCGGACCGGGTGGATCTCGCCGGCGGCGTGCTGGTGTTCGCCACGCTCAAGAAGGGGTCACGACACGAAAGTGTACTTTACGTACGCTTAGAGTGAACCCAACAAGAACGTTGAGGCTGTTCTGCTGAGAGTTCGATAGACAGTTGGCCGAGAAATAGAAAACAGTTCTGAAAGATCGCTGATGGAGTAATCGCCGGTATCATACATCCGGCGAAGCTCTTTTTGCTGACGTTCAGAAAGCTTGGATTTCTTTCCGCGTAGTTTACCTTTGTCGCGTGCAACGGCCATCCCTTCACGAGTACGCATCCGGATCAGATCGGCTTCAAACTCCGCGAAAGTCGCAAGGATGTTGAAGAACAACTTGCCCATTGGATCAGACGGATCGTGAATACTGTTCCCAAGTTGAAGCTTCACGCCACGGGATGCCAGGCTGTCGCCAATAAGCCGTGCATCAGGGACAGAGCGGGCCAGTCGATCAAGCTTTGGTACGACCAAAGTATCGCCACTACGAACAGCCGCCAGTGCCTGGTCAAGGCCGGCCCTTTCCCGGTTCGTGCCGGTGAAGCCCTTGTCGGTGTAAATACGATCGGCAGAAACACCGAGTTTGAGCAGTTCCTGATGCTGGGCCGCGAGATCCTGTTTGTCCGTCGAGCAGCGGGCATAGCCGATCATTATGTGTGTCATACGGGAAAGTGTAACGTATAAGGCCCCATGACTGCAAAACATATGGTACCACCTTTATGAGACACAGCACACGGCTGTATTCCATGACGTGTTGCACTTGTCCGGGACAGTCCGTCCAACGATCCCCTTCCGGACACATGAAGGAGACATCCGATCATGGCGCGGCGCCGTCTTCTGACCCGTGAAGCTCTCGCCCGACATTACGAGCCTTCTGTCGATGATCGCGAGATCACGAGACATTTTACAC
>NZ_JAPIVJ010000050.1:0-4288 GCF_054182245.1 Komagataeibacter sp. NFXK3 | reverse complement strand
TCACCATACTGGCCAGTGGCTTCTGAAAGGCCACATCAACAGGCCTTACAGAAGACCGCACACGATCACACGTCAATATGGGTCAGAAAACTCTTGCATAACGGACGGCAACCACAGAAGAAATCCGGGCTCATCGAAGGTTAGAAGTAAGATATGGCCGGTTCAGGGATGAATGTCTCAACGAAACGTTGCTCACGTCCCTGATGCATGCCCGCCAGATTCTGGCTGACTGGCGGGCAGACTACAATACGGTGCGCCCCCACATCCCCAACTGGATGGCAAACACCGGACCCGGTCGCCAGACAAGGGTCTCAAGGGCATGGCAGAACGGCATGATAATCTGGATAATGAAACCAGACGGAACTCACCAGATGTATGAATGATCTACGTAGCAGTCCCGTAGATTTTGAGGATGAATCTCCTGTAGCTTCCCGGTATGGGTTCTGAGCAGGGGCGTAAGAAAAAATGGTATATGCCCCGTTCCTGTCTCACAGTCTGGACCTTCTCTGCCGTGACCATTTTGCCGACATTGTCATACCATGGTGCAGATCAGGCTGACTGCCAGTCCGTTCCGGGCCGAAATCGCGCCAGACGAGCCCGTCGGCTTCGTCGTCTGGCGCGTGTCAGGACCCTGAAATGGCAAAGAACACTCATGTATTGCTCGGGGGCTGTGCTGATCGGGATTATTTCCGTGATCTTTGCCCATCTGGGGGATGCGGCGGCCGATCTGCGTTACCACATCGTCGCCCTGAATGCCTGGTCCATGCTTCTGATTGCACCGCTTGGACTGGTCGCCATTACCTGGTTGACGCGCGTGCTGTTCAATGGTGCCCAAGGCTCGGGTATCCCCCAGACAATTGCAACATTGCATATGCATAATTTCATGCTGGTGGACCGAATCCTGACATTGCGCATTGCGCTCGGCAAGATCCTGATGACATGCCTCGGTCTGATCTGCGGCGCCTCAATCGGTCGTGAAGGACCCAGCGTCCAGATCGGGGCGTCCATCATGCATGCGTTCTCGCGGGCCATGGGTCAGCATAATGACGTCACCCGACACGGTATGATCCTGGCGGGCGGAGCCGCCGGCATGGCTGCGGCCTTCAACACGCCCCTGGCCGGAGTTGTATTCGCCATTGAGGAACTCGCCCATTCCTTTGAACAGAAATCGTCAGGACGGACACTGACCGTCATCATCTTTTCCGGGATCACCGCGATTGCCCTGCTGGGGAATTATACCTATTTCGGTCGCACCAGTGCCTCCATCCCGGTTGGTGTCGCATGGTTGGCCGTTCTGGTGTGTGGTGTAAGCGGTGGGCTGGCAGGTGGCCTTTTTGCCCGCCTTGTCATCAGGCTGTCAAAAGGATTGCCTGGATCACTTCGTCCGTTTGCAGCACGTTTCCCTCTCGGGTTTGCTGCTCTATGCGGTCTGCTTCTGGCCCTGATCGGACTGGCATCCGATGGTGCAACCTATGGTACGGGCTATCTCCAGGCGCGGGGGATCGTGGATGGCAGCCTCCATTATCCCGCGTCCTTCTTTCTCCTGAAGTACCTTTCCATGCTCATCACCTTCTGTTCGGGGATACCCGGGGGCATGTTTGCACCATCTCTTGCCATTGGCGCCGGAATGGGCGGATGGATCGAGCAGTTCCTGCCCCATACATCTCCAGGCGCGGTCGTTCTGCTTGGGATGGCGGCATATTTCTGTGGCGTTGCCCAGTCCCCCCTCACGGCGACGATTATCGTAATGGAAGTATGCGATAACCAGCAGGTCACGCTGGCGCTTCTCGCGACTGCGTTTCTGGCGTTCGGGGTCTCGCGCACGGTCTGCCCGCATCCGCTTTATTCCGCCCTCGCCGCGGGGTTCATGGAGAAGACGGAACGGAAGGCAGGTCAGGAAAAAACACTTTCAAGGCAGGAAACTGATCCCTCCTGAACCGGGACCCGGGTTGCTGATGCAGTATTCCGAGCCAGAGAACCGTCAGTCAACGAAAGAAGACACGATGCTGCAGCAGGTGCCGAACCGGAAACCACAACCGGAACAGACCGGGAGTTCCTGCAGTCTGGTTTTCCTGGCGTCAGCGTCAATCCTGATCGGACTTGCGACCGGTGCAATCTGTGGGGTCTTCCGCCTGTTTCTTAAAGGGCTGGAAACCGCGCGAACGGATCTGGCTCTCCGGTTTCTGCATGGTTCTCCGTGGGAGGGTTGCTTTCTGGTCGTGGGGGTTGCCCTGGCGGCCCTTGTCGCAGTGGAAATGGTGCGCCGTTTTGCGCCGCTGGCATCAGGCAGCGGTATTCCCCATGTCGAGGCCGTGCTGTCGGGCGTCGCAGTCCCAGCGCCATGGGTGCTCATCCCGGTCAAGTTCATTGGTGGTCTGCTGGCGATTGGAAGTGGACTGGCCCTGGGACGCGAAGGGCCAAGCGTGCAGATGGGTGCCGCGGCAGCCAATACGATCGGACGACTGCTCTCTCTGGGGCAGGCGGACTGTCGCGCTCTCCTCGCCGCTGGCGCAGGAGCCGGTCTTGCAACGGCCTTCAATGCGCCTGCTGCAGGTGCCGTTTTTGTCCTGGAAGAACTGGTGGGACGGTTTGAAGCCAGAATGGTGTGTGCGGCACTCGGGGCGTCCATTTCAGCCATTCTGATCAGTCGTGGCATCCTGGGCGGCCAGCCTGATTTCATCGTGTTCCATCAGGTCCCGCCTGAAGCGATCGCGAAGCAGCTGTTCTTTGTCATGACCGGTCTCATGACCGGTCTGCTGGCGGTTGGATATAACCGGACAATTCTTGCAGCACTGCGCCTTGCCGACCGTCTGCCTGTCAGCATACCCGTCAGGGCCGTTCTGATTGGTGGTCTGGCTGGACTTGTTGTGTGGCTTGATCCCCATCTGGCAGGTGGAGGAGACTGGATTACCCAGGCAGCGATAAATAATACGATAAGCTGGCGTATTATCCCTGCCCTGTTCGTTTTCCGGTTGATCTTCGGTGCGATTTCCTATGCTGCCGCAACACCAGGAGGACTATTTGCACCCATGCTTGCCCTGGGGGCACTGTCCGGATTGGCCTGCAGCTTTGTGGCGCAGATACTGAGCCCGGATACAGCGCTGGCGACCACGCCATTTGTGATTGTCGGCATGGCCTCCATGTTTGCGGGATCCGTTCGATCGCCCTTGACGGGCATTATCCTCGTCATGGAAATGACCGGATCGTCCGATCTTGTATTGCCGCTTCTGTCTGGAAGCTTCGCGGCAATGGTAGTGGCAGGAGCGCTCGGCGATACACCGATCTACGAGGCGCTGAGGCTCAGGGCAGCAACCGGAAGACGCTGAAATTATCACCTTTTGGAATACCTGTTTCATAAGGAATCATTCAGACCGGGATGCGGATGACGGATAGAGCCTGCGGGCGACCCGTTCCATGGTCAATCCCTGCACGATAATGGTGAACACTACCACGCCGTAACAGACAGGCAGCAGCAGATTGCGCAATTCACCGGGTGGCAGTCCAAGCGCCAGCGAAACCGAGATGCCGCCACGCAGGCCGCCCCAGGTCAGGATACCCAGAACACGGCCACGCTCCCATTGCCGGAGATGAACCGGGAGGGTGGAAAACAGCACGCTCAATGCCCGCACGGCGATGGACAGCGGGATCACGGCAAGCGTTGCCAGCACCGTAAACAGATGCGGCGTGATCTCCAGTATTTCAAAGCCGATAAGCATGAACAGCAGGACATTCAGCACTTCGTCAATCAGGGTCCAGGCGATATCGAGTTCCTTGCGGGACGCTTCATCGAAAACGGAATGGCTATAGCTTGTTCCGAAACACAATCCGGCCACGACGACAGCAATCGCGCCTGACATGCCAAGGTGGTTGGCAATGCTGAAGGTTCCGGTCGCCAGGGCCAGTGACGTCAGCAGATCGATATGCGGATCCCGCTGCCCCTTGAGCACACGAAGCGCAATCCACCCCGTCAGTGCACCCAGCAGGCCGCCACCAAGCGCCTCGCGGCAGAAGCTGAGGGCAATCCCGGAGGCGGCTACGCCCTGACTGTCTCCGGTCGCCAGTCCGATCGTCACACCGAAAATAACGACCCCGACGCCGTCATTGAACAGGCTCTCGCCCGCGAAAATGGCCTGAAGCGGCCCCGGCAGCCCCAGACGCTTTAAGGGGTCACGACACGAAAGTGTACTTTACGTACGCTTAGAGTGAACCCAACAAGAACGTTGAGGCTGTTCTGCTGAGAGTTCGATAGACAGTTGGCCGAGAAATAGAAAACAGTTCTGAAAGATCG